>DASXUF010000080.1 GCA_036504975.1 Candidatus Binatia bacterium
ACGCCGCACGGCGACGTTGAGACTCCGGCGTTCATGCCGGTGGGAACGCAAGCGAGCGTGAAGGCGATGGCGCCGAGGGACCTGGAAGAGATCGGCTGCCAGATCCTTCTGGGGAATACCTATCATGCTTACCTCCGGCCCGGCGTCGAAGTCATCCGGGAGCTGGGCGGTCTGCACCGCTTCATGGGCTGGAAGCGGCCGATTCTCACGGATAGCGGCGGTTATCAGGTCTTCAGCCTCGACGCGCTCAGAAAAATCACCGAAGAGGGCGTTCAATTCCAGTCGCACCTGGACGGCTCGAGCCATCTGCTTACGCCTGAAAAGGTCGTCGAAGTCCAGGAAGACCTCGGCAGCGACATCGCGATGGTTTTGGACGAGTGCATACCCCATCCGTCGGGGCGGGATTATGCGCGCGCGTCGACGCTGCGCACGATCCGATGGGCGGAGCGTTCGCTCAACGCCCGAAAAAAAAACGACATGGCGCTCTTTGCAATCGTTCAGGGGGGCATGTATGAAGACCTGCGGCGCGAAGGCGCGCGCGAACTGACCGGTTTGCCATTTGACGGTTTCGCCGCCGGCGGCCTGGGAGTGGGCGAAGGAGAGGCGGCGCTTCGCGCCATGAGCGAGTTCACCGCGGGGCTGTTGCCGGAAGATCGCCCGCGCTACCTCATGGGCGTCGGGCGTCCGGAGGATCTGATTTTCGCCGTGCGCGCCGGGTACGATCTTTTCGATTGCGTGCTGCCGACGCGCAACGCGCGCAACGGAACGCTGTTCACCGCCGCCGGAAAAATGAACATCCGCCGGGCGGAGTACGCGAGCGACGCCCGGCCGGCGGACGAGTCCTGCGCGTGTTACTGCTGCCGCAATTTTTCCCGCGCCTACCTTCGCCACCTGCATCAGGCCGGCGAGATTCTTGCGGCTCATCTGATGACGCTGCACAACCTTGCTTTTTATCATCGGCTGATGGAAAGTTTGCGGAACGCAATTCGAGAAGACCGCGCGGAATTCTGGCAACGGGACGCGCGCTTCGTATTGCAAAAATCGGACTCGGAATAGGAGGAATCATGTTCGATGTGGCATACGCCCAAACGGGCCCGGGCTCCGGCGGGATCGGCTCGCTGGTCAGCTTCGCGCCGCTGATCCTGGTGTTCATCATATTTTATGTTCTGCTCATCCGGCCGCAGCAGAAGAAGTCCAAAGAACATCAGCAGATGCTTCGTCAGCTCAAAAAAAACGACGAGGTGATGACGTCGGGCGGGATTTACGGTAAGGTGGTGGCCCTGGCGGATACGGTGGTGACTTTGGAAGTGGCGCCCAATGTGCGCATCCGCGTTCATCGGCCGCAGATCTCTGACATCGTGAAAGAAAAAGCCGGAACGAAAGAAGCCAAGGAGCAATAGCATGCAGCGGGGTGTCCTGGTTCGCGTGGCCATATTTTTAGCTCTGACCGCGGTGGCGGTCGTTTATTTGGTTCCGTCCTTTGTCCCAGAGCTGCCGCCGTGGTGGAGTCAATACCTGCCGGCCGATCGCATCCATCTGGGATTGGATCTCCAGGGCGGCACTCATCTCGTGCTGGAAGTGAAGGTGGACAAGGCGATCGAGAACACGGTCGAACGGACCAAAGAAGATCTGCTCAAGCTGCTGCGCGAAAAGGGGATCGCGGCGACCGAGGTTTCGCGGCGCGGCAATCAGATCCACATCAAGGGGCCGCCGGCCGTCGCCGACAAGCTCAGGGACCTGCTCAAGAGCGATTTCGGCAATCTTACGGTGATCAATTCTCAAACCGGAGGCGGCGGCGTGGAGCTGACGGTCGGCTTGAGCGAAAAGGAGCTCCGCGCGTTGCGCGACGGCACCGTGGACCAATCCCTGGAGACGATCCGCAACCGCATCGATCAATTCGGGGTGAGCGAGCCGATCATCCAGCGCCACGGACAGCAGGACATTCTGGTGCAACTGCCGGGGATTCAAGACCCGGAGCGCGCCAAGGAGATTATCGGCAAGACCGCGCTGCTTGAATTCAAGCTCTTGGTCGAGCCGGTCAGCGAAGATGCGCTGCGCAATCCGCCGTCCGGAACCGAGATTCTTTACGGCTACGGACCCCGAGGGGATGGAAGATCCGGAGGCGAGAAGGTGCCGTATCTGGTGCATTCGCAGGCGTTGATGACCGGCGAGTACATAGCCGACGCGCGCGTCCGTCCCAGCGAGCGCCTGGAAGGGCCTTACGTGGAGCTGATTCTCAACAGCACCGGCGCGCGGCTTTTCGAGCGCATCACGGCCGAGAACGTGAAGCGCCGGCTGGCGATCGTTCTCGACAACAAAGTCTACTCGGCGCCGGTCATCCAGGAGCGCATCGGCGGCGGGCGCGCCTCGATCACGGGAAGCTTCGATATGAAAGAGGCGCGCGACCTCGCCATCGTTCTCAGGGCGGGCGCCCTCCCGGCGCCGGTGGAGATCGTCGAAGAGCGCACCGTCGGGCCGTCGCTCGGAAGCGATTCGATCCGCCAGGGCATTATTTCATTCATCACGGGCGGCGGCCTGGTCATTTTATTCATGATCGCCTACTACAAGGGCGCCGGCCTCCTCGCCGACGTAGCGGTAATTTTCAATATCCTCTACCTGCTGGCGATTCTGGCCGGCTTCAAGGCGGTGCTGACACTGCCCGGCATTGCCGGCATCGTCCTGACGGTGGGCATGGCGGTCGACGCCAACGTGCTCATCAATGAGCGCATTCGCGAAGAGCTGCGGGCGGGAAAGTCGCCGCGCGCGTCGATCGAGGCGGGCTACGAGCGCGCTTTGCCGGCAATTCTCGACTCCAACATCACGACGATTCTCTCCGGCTTGATCCTTTTTCAGTTCGGCACGGGTCCGATCAAGGGATTCGCGGTCACCCTGTGCGTCGGTATTCTCACGACGGTTCTCAGCGCGGTTTATCTGACGCGAATCCACTACGACTATCGCATAGCCGGCCGCACGCTCGCGCGCGTCAGCATCTGAGAGGAAGGCGATGGAGATCATCAGGCCCGGAACGAACATACCGTTTACCAAGTACCGCACCGTCGCGGTGATCGTGTCCACGGCGGTGAACCTCGTCGTGCTGCTTTTGCTGTTCACGAGAGGCCCCAACCTGGGCGTGGACTTCGCCGGCGGCACCGTGGTGCAGCTCAAGTTTCAGCAGAAGGTCTCGATCCCGGACATCCGGCGCGCGCTGACGCCGATCGGCCTGGGCGACAGCGTGATCCAGGACTTCGGCAAGGAAGGCGAGAACGAGTTTCTCGTGCGTCTGGAAAGGCCGCCGGGCGAGCTGGGCGCTCTCGGCGAGAAGCTCCGCGGCGCTCTCGCCGGCCAGTTCGGTCAAAACCAGGTGGAGATCCGCAGAGTCGAGTCGGTCGGGCCCAAGGTGGGCAAGGAGCTGCGCGATCGGGCGACCTGGTCGGTGATCGCGGCCACGGTCATGATGGGAGTTTATATCTGGTTTCGCTTCGAGCTGCGCTTCGGCATCGGCGCCGTGATCGCGTTGATTCACGATGTGCTGGTCACGGTCGGCGGGATCATTCTTATCGGCTACGAATTCGATCTCACCATCGTGGCCGCGCTCTTGACGATCGTCGGCTTTTCGGTGAATGACACGGTCGTGATTTGCGATCGCATACGCGAGAACATGCGCCGAAGCAAAAGAGAGGGACTGGAAAAGGTCGTCAACACCAGCATCAACGAATGCCTTAGCCGCACCATTATTACGACCGGCACGGCGCTCATGGTCCTCCTCGCGCTGTTTATTCTCGGCGGGGCCGTGATTCGGCCTTTCGCTTTTTCCCTCATGGTGGGCTTTTTCTCCGGCGTCTACTCGACGATCTTCATCGCCAGCCCGATCATTCTCATGTGGGAGAGAGGCAAGAAAAAAACCTGAGTTTTTAATTTTTAGTTCTCTCAGTTGTTAGTTTTGAGCCGAAACTAAAAACTCAAAACTTAAAATTCAAAATTAGGACTATGTTGAAGCGCTGGATTCTAAGAGAGGCGGATGAGGATTGCGTTGCCCGTCTCTCCCAGGCGCTTCCGGTCGAACCCCTGATTGCGCGGCTCCTGGCGCATCGCGGCTTGGCCGAGCCGGAAGCCGCCAGGCGCTTTCTCTCCTCCAGTCTACGCTCCGACTTGCCCTCGCCGTTTCTCATGAACGGCATGGAGTGCGCCGCCGAGCGGCTGGCGTCCGCCGTCGCGCGCGGCGAGCTGATCTGCGTCTGGGGCGATTACGACGTCGATGGAACCACCGGGACCGCCGCTTTGATCTGTTTTCTGAGAGAGATCGGCTGCAACGCGATCTACTACATCCCGCATAGAATCGACGAGGGGTACGGTCTCAACGCCGAAGGCATCCGGCAGTTGCACGCGCAGGGAGTCCGCGTCCTCGTCAGCGTGGACTGCGGCGTTTCGAATTATGCAGAGATCGAGCTCGCGCAATCGTTGGGCATCGACGTGGTGGTCGTCGATCATCACCAGCCGCCTGAGCTTCTCCCTCCCGCGCTCGCGATCTTGAATCCGCATCAGGCGAGTTGCGCCTTTCCCGACAAGGGGCTCTGCGGCGCCGGTCTCGCGTTTTATTTGATCATCGGTCTCCGGGCGAAGCTCCGCGACGCGGGCTGGTTCGGCGGCGCGGAAGTCCCCGATATCCGACGTTGTCTCGACGTCGTCACGCTCGGCACGATCGCCGACATGGTTCCCTTGAAGGGGGTGAATCGCGTTCTGTCGCGGCGCGGCCTCGAAGTCTTGGGCGGCTCGACCCGCCCCGGCATTCTGGCGCTGAAGCAGGTCGCCGGCGTGGCCGCCGGAGAAATCACCGCCGGGCAGGTGGGCTTCAGGCTCGGACCCAGGATCAACGCCGCCGGGCGGATGGACGCGGCGCTCAAGGTGGTCGAGATGCTGACGACCGATTCCGCCGAGGAGGCGCTGAGAATCGCGCGGGAACTCGACGCGCACAACCGCGAGCGGCAGGCGACCGAAGCAAAAGTTTTACGCGAGGCGATGGAACAGGCGGGCGCGGAGATCGGCGGCCGCTGCTCCCTCGTTCTGGGGTGGGAGGGGTGGCACCCGGGGGTTTTGGGCATCGTCGCCTCGCGCATCGTCGAAAGATTTTATCGGCCCACCGTGGTCGTCGGGTTTCATGAAGGAGTGGGCAAGGGATCGGCGCGCGGCATCCGCGGCTTCCACATGGTGGAGGCGTTTCGCGGCTGCGGCGAATGGCTGGAAAAGTTCGGCGGGCACGAGTATGCCGCCGGTCTCACGATCCGGCAGGAAAAGTTCTCTTCGTTTGCGGAGCGGTTCGAAGATGTGGCGCGGAAGTCGCTCACGCCGGAGCATTTGACGCCGGTGATCGACGTGGACGCGGAGCTCGATTTTTCCCGGATCGGGGTCGAGTTGCTGCGGCAGATCGGCGAGCTCGAGCCTTTCGGCATCGGCAATCCCGAGCCGGTCTTCATGACTCGCGGCGTCGAGATCTGCGAGCGCAAGGGCATCAACGGCGGGTCGCGCTTCAAGCTGCGTCACGCGGGGAGGACCTTCGGCGCGGTCGCGTTCGGCCTGGAGGAACGCTGGCCGGAAGCTCCCCAGTCCAGAATCGATGTTGTTTATCGTTTGAATGAGAACGAATGGAACGGGACCTATGCCGTGGAGCTGCGTTTGCTCGACGGCCGCGCCACGGAGGCGTGAAGGGGGCTCATGTGCGCCTGATCGGCCGTAATGTTCAAGCAGTCGTGTTTTCATTGGCGGTGCTTGTCGTGGCTGTTTCTTGCTTCGCGGCCGAAGTCGGCGGCAAACCGGAGAAGAGCGACGTCATTGTCACCTACGCGCAACCCAGCGGCGCCTTTACGCCGATATGGGTCGCGTACGAAGCCGGACTTTTCAAGAAGTATGGGGTGAACGCCAAAGTTCAGCTTATGACTCCTCAAGTCTCCGCCCAGGCAGTTGTCTCCGAGGACGCGGATTTCTATACCGACGGTCCGGACCTCATCAACGCGCGGATGCACGGAGCGCGAGTCAAGTATTTCGGCGGCACGATGCAGCAGTTCGTTTTTCAGATGTGGGGCGCCAAGGAGATCGGCTCGGTGCAGCAATTGAAAGGCAAGGCGGTGGCGGCGAGCACGCCGCGCGCCGCGCTCGACACGGCGACGCGCGAAGCGCTCAAGAAAAACGGCCTGGCGCCGGACAAGGACGTGCAAATCCTCTACGTTCAATCCGTTCCGGCGATTTTGAGCTCGATCATCAGCGGCAAGACCGCCGCCGGGACGCTCTCCGCGCCGAATACGCTCAAAGCCAAGGACGCGGGCCTTAACCTTCTCGCGGACATCGGCAAATTGAACATCCCCGGCCTTCAAGTCACTTACGGAACGACGGAGAAATATCTCAAGTCGAACCCGAACACCGTCTACGCTTTTCTCAAAGCGATGGCCGAGGCGGTCATCATGTCGAGAAAGCAGCCGGAGATCGCCAAAAAGGCGATCGGCAAATACGGCAAGATCGAGGACGCGCCGACGATCGACGGAACTTACGACGCCTTCGCGCCGTACTGGGAGATGAATCTTTTGGTGCGCGCCGACGCCATCAAGGCGCAGTTCGGCTACATGGATGAGAAGGAGTTTCCCCAGGCCAGGAATTCGGACCCGAAAGAGTTCTTCGACAACTCGTTCGTCGAGGCGCTCGAAAAATCGGGGTTCTTCAAGAGCGTGGGGTTGGTGAAGTAAGGGGAAGGGAACAGCTGCGAAAATCAGCGCGGACGAATTCAGCATCGAGGCGCTAGCGTGAGCACCCAATGCAGTCTTTGTAAAAAGCCCAGGGCGAAAACCTGGTGGAGCAACGCGGTTGACGGCATAGTATGCTATACGTGTTACCAGAAGGAGCTTGCGCCCAAGCACAAGTGCGCCTCCTGCGGCATGAGCCGCGCTGTTCACAGGTGGATGGCTGAGGACCGGCCGTATTGCCGGACTTGCTATCAGCGGGAGGTGAATATAGCGACCTGTCGCCACTGCGGTCGGCGTAGGCCGGTGGCGAGTCGGGGTCCTCAGGGCCAAAGCGTCTGCGACTCGTGCTACAAGCGCTTGCTGCAGCCAAAACAGGAGTGCTCCCGATGCGGCCGTCTAGATATCGTCTCCCTGTTCACAAAAAGCGGCGCTCCTATCTGTCAAAAGTGCTATGAGCGACGATTCAGACCTCGTGAATCGTGCGTCCTGTGCCACAAGCCGGGCGTCGTGCAGTTCCGTCTTGACGGAAACGCGGTGTGCCGGCGGTGCTACAGCAAAAACATCAACGTGGCGTGGTGTTCAACATGCGGCGCACTTCGCGCCGTGGAAGCGCGCAGCCGAACGGGGAAACCGCTCTGCGGCCCATGTCATGCGAAACGCCGCGCTCCCGAACGGTGCGCTCTCTGCGCGCAGGTGAAGCCGGTCCACACGCGACCGCCCTCGATGGGACCCGTTTGCGGGCCGTGCTATCGACGGCGCCTGCATCCCCGCCATCGCTGCAGCGAGTGCGGCAGCCGGCGCGTCATCGTTTCCCGTCAAAGAGAAGCTATCGCGCTTTGTTCGAAGTGCTATCAGCGCAGGAAGGCCGCGGCGTATAACACCGAGCGGGAGGGCCACTTCTCTTTACCGTTTCGTTGACAACGTGCAAGTGAAGTACAGAAGCTCCGACAACGAGAGGAGAGCTGTGATGCTGATTAACACAGTTGTTTCTCTGATAATGCTTTTTTGCCTTTCTGTTTCCACCCGCCCGGCTTGGGGTCAATCCGATCACACCGTCAGTCTGATCGAAGGCGCAAAAAAAGAACGGCGACTGGTGTGGTATACGGCCATGGGAGCATCGGATGCCAATCTCATGGCGGAGGCCTTCAAGAAGAGATATCCTTTCGTTGCCGACGTTGAAGTTTTCCGGGGCACCGCGGAAAATACCCTCAATCGGATTCTGACCGAGACCCGCGCCGGCAAATGGGGGTTTGATCTAGCGGCCATGACCGAGATCAATATCCTCGTTCACCACAGGCTCATCTCTCCCTACGTCTCTCCAGAAGCCAAGGCTTATCTGAAAGAGATGAAAGATCCCGGTGGCCACTGGACCGGGATTTTTGCCAACTACTATGTCCTCGGGTACAACAGCAGGCTGGTATCTGAGAAAGACGCCCCCAAAGGGTGGGAAGATCTCCTCGATCCCAAGTGGAAAGGGAACATCTCCATCGATCAAGAAGAATACCCCGGGTATGCTACGCTGCTTGCGGCCTGGGGCAGGGAGAAAACCGAGAAGTATATGCAGGCCTTGGCGCGGCAGAGCATCCACTGGAAGAAGGGCCATACCCTGATTGCTCAATTGATGGGCGCGGGAGAGTTTCCTATGGCCATTGTCTATGCACACCGGATAGAGGAAATGAAGAAGAAAGGCGCCCCGGTAGACTGGGTAAATACGCTCAATCCCATCGTCGCTTCGATCAGCGGCATCGGCCTCAGCTCCAAACCGAATCATCCGAATGCCGCAAGGCTTTTTATAGACTTTGTTCTTTCTCGAGAGGGTCAGGCAATGATCCGCTCCTTTAATCGCGTCGCGGCACGTTCGGACGTGGAGCCCCTCGCACCGAAATTAGACCAGACCAAGCTCAAGCTTAAGGCGGTTCCCGTGGACATTGGAACGCGCTATAGCGAATACGTTCACGAGTTCAGGCGCATCTTTGGTCTATAGCCCAGCCAGGACTGCGTAGCGGAACCTCTATTCTAATCTCCCACTTTACGGGCGCCCCTTGGAACCTCTAAGAAAGTCGATAAACGCCCGGACTAGAGGAGATCTCTGTTGGTTCTTGTGAACCACGATGTACATGGTTCTTTTGATGTTGAGCTCCGGCACCTTCAAAATTTTTAGCCTGCCGGCCTTAACATCTGACATGACATGGACCTTGCTCAAGAAGCCAATGCCCAGCCCATTGGCCACCACGCCTCTGATGGCATCTCTGCTACCCATTTGGAGATTGACCTCCACCGCGGATATAGCGGGGATGCCTTTCTCCGCGAACTTTTTCTCAAGCATATTTCGGATTGGAGTGCCTTTCTCATACGTAACCAACGGTTGCTTAGCCAGAAGCGTTAAGGGTACGGAACGTCTTTTGGTGAGAGGATGCCTCGGTGGCGCAATAGCCACAACGTCCTCCTCTAGATAGAGCTCGCTCAGAAGGAGACGCGAGCGTGGAAGCCAGCTCAGGATTGCAAGGTCGATGTTCCCTTCCAGCAGTTTCTGCTCCAAGGCCTCGCTCGTCTGGATCGTTAGGTCGACATCGACCCCGGGATACTCCTTCTTGAACTTTTGTATGGCCACCGGCAGAAAGGTAGCCGTCGCGATGCCTGCACCACCAACCATGAGCCTCCCTTTCTTCAGCCCCTTCACTTGATCCATCTCGTCGGGAATTTTATCGACGGTACTCAGCACGGTCTCCGCAAGTTTCAACAGCCGCCTGCCGGCTTCGGTGAGGTGAGGCCTCACGCCCAACTTCTCGAAGAGCTTCACCTTAAGTTCTTTCTCTAGACCGATCACTAGAGCGGAGGCCGACGGCTGGCTGATATTCAAGGCCTTCCCGGCCTTGGTGAAGCTTCCTTCCTTCGCGACGGTGGCGAATGCCTTCAACTGCCACAATGTCATCGGGGAATCTCCTAAGTGAGCGATTAGGAATTTTCTCTCGGCAGGTTATGGAAATCAAGAATCTTTCTGCGTATACAAATCATGCGATTAGTCTATAGATTAGGACAAAAATGTTGTCTGTGCTTGTTAGTTGAATGTTAGAAGATATAGATGACGCAGAGAAGATCAACGTCTAGGAACGAAGGCGCACCGTGGACAAAGGAGAATCCAAGAAGGACTTGACAACGCGACGAAATATTCTGTATAGAGCGCTCACAAGCGAGAGGGCAAAGCGTGGGGCTGGATTGACATGATACGGGTTTTCTCTCTGATCGCCCTGGTTTGCGCATCCCTTGTCACTGCCCGCGCCTGGGGACAGGCGGACCACGCCGCCAAACTGATCGAAGGCGCCAAGAAGGAAGGGAAGCTCGTCTGGCACACCTCGATGAGCGTCTCGGACGCCAAGCTGTTGGTCGACAGTTTCATGAAAAAATATCCCTTTGCCAGGGTCGAACTGGTGCGCTCCGGCGGCGAAGCGACTTTGAATCGCCTATTGAGCGAGGTGCGGGCGGGGAAATGGGATTTTGACGTCGTAGCGATAGGAGGGACCAGTATTCTGATCCAGCACCATTTAATCGCGCCGTATCTTTCGCCCGAAGCCAAAGCTTACTTGCCGGAATTCAGAGACCCGGCCGGCCACTGGACCGGACTTTTTAACAACTATTTCGTGGTTGGATACAATACAAAATTAGTTTCCGACGCGGAGTCGCCGCGAATATGGAAGGATCTGCTCGCCGGCAAATGGAAAAATAATATCTCTATGGATCAGGAAGAATACCCGTTGTACGCCGCGCTGCTGGCCGCTTGGGGAAAGAATCATACTCATAGCTTCATAAGATCCCTGGCCCAACAAAACATTCAATGGCGCAAGGGCCATACCCTCATCGCGCAACTCATCGCCGCCGGAGAATTTTCCTTGGGAATCGTCTACGCTCACACGGTCGAAGCCATGAAGAAGGCCGGAGCGCCCATAGAATGGAACAACACCCTCGACCCTATTGTCGTATTGGTGAACGGCATCGCTCTCAGCGCCAAGCCGAATAATCCCAATCTGGCGAGGCTCTTTATCGATTTTACTTTGTCCAAGGAGGGGCAGGGGCTGGTGCGATCGTTGAATAGAATTCCGGCCCGCGGGGACATCGATCCGCCGTCGCCGAAAATGCAGCAAAGCAAGCTCCAGTTGAAGGCGGTGCCGCAAGATATGGGGACGCGATATAAAACTTACGTAGAGGAATTCCGACAGCTCACGGGGCAGTGACTCTAGAACTCCGGGATGTTCTTTCGTTGCCTCGTTTGCCGGCGGCCGTCGCGATTTTTCCCCAGCGTTCTTTATAACTTTTCAAAAATTCGATAAACGCCTGGAGCAGTTGATTGTTGCGTCGCTTCTTATGATAGGCGAGATACATCGCTCGTTTTACGTTCAGGTCGGTGACATTTAAAATCTTCAACAGCCCTGCCTTGACGTCCAGAGCGACGCAGTGCTCGGGAAGAAAACTTATTCCAAGGTCGTTGGCGACGGCGGATTTGATGGCGTCCCTCCCGGCGGAAAGGACGTTGATCTCCAGCACCGGCACGAAGGGGAGTCTCCTCTGGTTGAAAACATTTTCCACCATCTCTCTGGAGAGAGTGCCTTTCTCATCGGCGACAATGGGCTCTTGGGCGACCTGTTCCAAGCGCACCGAGCGTCTTTTGGCGAGCGGGTGACGGGGCGGCGCGATCACGACGACTCTCTCTTCCTGATAAAGGGTCGCGGCGATCAAGGAAGATTTAGGAGCGTTGCCCATGAGGGCCACGTCCACTTCTCCATTGAGCAGCTTTTCCTCGATGATCCCGCTTCGTTGAATCATCAACTTGACTTCGATCGAAGGGAAGGATTTTTTAAACGCCTGGACGGCGACGGGCAGCAGCGTGGCGCCGGCAAAGCCCGATCCCCCGACCGAAAGCCGGCCTTTCTTCATCCCCTTGATCTCGTCCATCTCGTCGGGAATCTTCTCGATGGTGGCCAGCGCGCTCTCCACGAGTTTCAGGAGCCGTCTGCCGGCTTCCGTGAGGTGGGGTTTCACGCCTAATTTCTCAAAGAGCTTTACCCCAAGCTCTTTTTGTAGACCGATCACCAAGGCCGACACCGACGGCTGGCTGATGCTCAAGGCCTTTCCGGCCTTGGTGAAGCTTCCTTCCTTGGCGACGGTCGAGAACGCCTGTAGCTGCCAAAGCGTCATGAGCAATCTCCTCTTATCCGATTATCCTATAGAGGCGGGATTCTGCGTGATTGGGAGAGAGAAATCAAGAAGATTCTTCGAGCGGCGGTCGTCGAGCGGTGTGGACCTCCTCCGGGCATTGAAGTATAGGTCTCTATTAAAATCGTGAGTCATGAAGATCGCCGAGATCACCAGCGTCTATCTCTCCGTGCCGCCGAAGACGCACGGCGGGACCGAGCGCATCGTTTATCATCTGTGCCGCGAGCTTACCCGGCGCGGCCATCAGGTGGAGCTCTTCGCTTCGGGCGACTCGAAGGTCGATTGTCCGGTACGGTCCGTTGTGCCCGTCGCCAGCCTCGACGATCCTCAATCGACCGTCTATCTCGAAAAAGAATTCGAGGCGCGCAATACCTACCATCTTTACCGGCAGGCGGCTCGTTTCGATTTGATCCATGCCCATTGGCCGACGCTGGCGCCTTATTTTTCAGCTTTGACCCGGACGCCTACGCTCGTCACCTACGCCTACATCGAAAAAGCGCTCCATGAATATTATCGGAAAGAGTTTCCGAATTGTTTTCCCGTCTGTGTGAGCCGCGCGCAGGCAAAGATGCTCGGCGACGAGTCTTTGCCCGTGGTCTACAACGGCGTCGAGCCGGAGGAAATTCCGTTCAACGATAGGCCGGAGGATTTTTTCATCGCCGTCGGCCGCATGACGCCGGGGAAAGGAATCGCGGAAGCCATTCGAATCGCCCGGAAAGCGAACGTCCGGCTGCTTATCGTCGGCCAGGTCACCAAGCACTTGCCCTGGAGCGAGGAATATTTTCTCAGCGAGGTGAGGCCGCACGTCGATGGGAAACAGATCCGGCACGTCGAGGCGATGCCCTACGCCGAGCTCGTGCAGTGGATGGGCCGGGCGCGCGGTTTCCTGTTCCCGCTCCAGTGGGACGAGCCGTTCGGAATGGTCGTCGCCGAATCGATGGCTGCGGGAACGCCGGTGCTGGCCTATGCGCGCGGAGCCATGCCCGAGCTGGTTCGACACGGCGAAACCGGCTTTCTCGCGCGCGACGAAGACGAGATGGTTCAAGCCGTCGCCGCCGTCGACAAGCTCGACCGCCAGCGCTGCCGCGCATGGGTGGAAAAAAACTTTTCCGTGGAACGGATGGTGGAGGGCTACGAAAAAATCTACGCGCAGGCGATCCGCCGCGGAAACTAGAATCCCGCTTCATCCGGATATCTAACAGGATGCTGAAAAAAGCCCCTCGTGCTTCGAGAGCCTCAGCACGAACGGAAATTCTCCAATGATTTCAATCCATCCTCCGTTCGTCCTGACCCCTCGACAGGCTCGGGGCTAAAGGCTGTCGAGGGGGCCTGCCCTGAGCCCCTCGAAGGGTCGAAGGATGAACGGAGTGCTTCAGCACCCTGCTAGGCTTGGAGCTTGCAATCCGGGGCGTAAAGGACTTAATATTATTAGGTGAAGCCCTGACCCGTATGTCGCTATCCCCAGATTACTTCCAAAAACTCGTCGAGAGCAGCCCCGACATCATCATCGCAGTCAACCGGGCGGGCACGATCATCTTCTACAATGACGGCGCCCGGCAAAATCTCGGTTTTACGCAGGAAGAGATGTTGGGCAAAGACGTCCTGGAGATCTACGCGACGAGGGAAGAAGCGCGCAAGGTCATGGCGGCGATGCGGCGCGGCGAGGGCGGCGAGCCGGGGAAGGTCTGCAACTTCGAGACGGTCTTTAAGACCAAAAAGGGCGAGCGCATCCCGGTGGCCATTTCCGCTTCGATCATCCACGACGCCGCGGGCGGCGAGCTGGGCTCCATCGGTTTCGCCAAGGACATCCGCGGCATCAGGCGCCGCGACCAGCTCGCCACGCTCGGCGAGATCGCCACCGGACTTTCGCACGAGATCAACAACTCGCTGGAGGTCTTGGTGAACCAGCTCGACCTGCTCCAGGAGTACGTCGGCCGGGTGGCGACGGACGAAGAGTACGTGGTCGAGTCGGAACGGCTCGAGTCGGTGGAACAACAGCTCAAAAAGATCCAGGCGATCACGCGACGCATCGGCGAGATGGCTGAGGGCGGCGAGTACGGCACCAAGGAGTACCACGACGGCAGGATGATGGCGGACTTGAAGCTGACGCCGGCGCCGAAGGCGGAGGAAGACACTCAACCGGGAACGGGCGCTTCGCTGGAGGGTTTGCGGCTGCTGGTGGTCGATGACGACCTCGGAGTCTGCTGTTCGTTGAAAGATCTGCTTCAGAGAGAAAGATGCGTCGTGGAAACCGCTCCTTCGGGCCAAAAAGCGATGGAGTTGTTGGAGGGCAGGGAATTCGACCTGGTGCTGAGCGACGTCGTGATGCCGGACATGGACGGATACGCGGTTTATCGCGAAGTGAAGAAAGAACGTCCCGGCTTGCCGGTCGTTCTCATGACGGCTTTTTATTACGACAAGGACCACGTCATCAAGCGAAGCTGCCTGGACGGACTCAAGTGCGTCATCTTCAAGAAACCGATCGATCCCGATCGTCTGAAGAAAATCATCCTGGAGCAGTGCCGAAAAGACGAAGCGGTTCTCGAACGCGACTAGCCCCACCGGTCCGGAGCGCAACGTGACAAAAGAGGAACATTTCAACCGAGGGATGGAGCTGTTTGCCGAAGGCAACCTCGACGCGGCGATCGAAGCTTATAAAAAAGCTTTGCAGGAAGATTCAGGCTATCCCGATTGCCTCCACGCGCTGGCGATGGCACTGGCGCACCAGGAGAAGCTCGACGAGGCGATCGAGGTCGGCAAGAAATTGATCGAAGCGAGTCCGGACGACGAGCTGGCCTACACGAGCCTGTCGATTTTCTACCAGCGGAAGGGGATGATACCGGAAGCCGAAGAGATCGCGGCGAAGGCGAGAACGCTGGGGTGGAAGAGGCAGCTTGATGAAAAGAAAGCTAAATAGCTGTCAGCCATCAGCTTTCAGCTAAGATTTTATTCTCTCTCCCAACCCTCTCCCTGAGGGTGAGGGTTAATGGAACGCGGTCCCTCCGTCGACGAGTAAGACCTGCCCCGTCATCATATCGCTATCGGAAGAGCTGAGATAGATAATCGTGCCAACCAGATCCTCGGGATAGAGCCGCTTTTTCAGCAGCCGGATCCGAAGCGAATTTGCATCGACCTTGTCCCCCCGCTTGAGGTTCGCCTCGCTCAAAGTCTGACCCGGGGCGATGGCGTTGACGTTGATGTTGTATTCTCCGAGCTCGCGCGCGAGCGATCGGGTCATCGCGACGACCGCGCCCTTCGAGCTGACGTAATGGAGGAAGTCCTCGTTGCCTTTGAAAAAAGTGCTCGACGTGGCGTTGATGATCTTGCCGCTTCGCTGCGCCTTCATAGTTGGCGCCACGGCCTTCACGCAAAGAAAGATGCCGCGCACGTTCACGGCGTAGAGCTTGTCCCACTCCTCGACGGTGATCTGCTCGAACGGTTTCCGCACTATCGTGCCGTAGACGGCGGCGTTGTTGACGAGGATATCGATCCGTCCGAAAGTCTCTAACACCTTCCGCGCCATGTCCTTTGTTTGTCCCTCATCGGAGACGTCGATCCTCAGCGGCAGCGCTTTGCCGTCATTGCCCACGATCTCCTTCGCGACCGGATTCGGATCGAGAATATCGACGACAGCGACGGATGCTCCCTCCTTGGCCAGCCCGCGCGCGTAGTGCGCGCCGATCCCCTGCGCCGCGCCGGTGACGATGGCGACCTGCTCTTTGAGACGCATAAAAACCTCCGCGACTCATTTATACATACAGGAATGGTGCGCCCGCAAGTCGGAAAGTTTCGCCGCTAAAAATTATTGACAACTCGGCGGAACGGTACGACAATTGCGGGTGAATCATGGGCCGCGCGAAAACCATCGTTCCGTTGCTCCTTTTCTTGGCGATAGGATCGTCGTGCCGGAAAGAACTCGATGTGCGGATCTCCTCGCCCAAGGATAATGCGGCGGTCCCTGAGCAACCGGTCGTTCAGGGGACGGTTTCCGACGCCCGGGCGACCGTGTGGGTCGTCGTGCATCCATTAGAGACGGAAGTGAACACTGAATACTGGGTGCAGCCTGAGGCAGAGGTGAAAGGGGATGGAACGTGGACGGCGGAGGTTTATGTCGGCGATCCCGGGAAGGAGGATGTAGGAAAGCAATTCGTCCTTATGGCGGTTGCGAATCCTAAGAAGACGTTAACAGACGACGACGTTCTGACCACGTGGCCGGCCTCAGCGGCGCAATCCGATGTTGTGTCCGTGACTCGCAAGTGAAGAGAGCTTGCCGTTTTTTATCTAACCCCGCCAGCAGCGGCACAAGCCCGTAGGCCACGCGCAGGGGCCAATAGATCTCCGAAAGTTTGGTCTTCATTGATTTCACCTCCTGCCCCTATAGAGTCGCGAGCGGGGAAAACGTTACAAGGCGTCATGATACTATAATGATCCAATATAGAAGACGATCAGACAATTAGCGCCATCACAAAGAAACTTAACGACCTGTGTTAACATAACCGACTTAGTTCGACGGGGAAACCACATGGAAGGCATGACACCGGACCTCTACGAGTACCTCCTGAGAGAGTTTAACATTGGGGCATCTACGGCAGAAAATGATCCGCTTCTTGAGTCGGCTCAGATTGAGACTACCGAATTCCATGATCTCTACTGGTCGGATCGAATTGATGTCGTGCGTGGAATAAAAGGTTCGGGCAAGACAGCCTTATACCGAGTCCTATACCTACTCCGCCAGATGGCATTCGAGAAGAAGCGGATTGTAATGAGCTTCGGCATCGAGACCGAAGGGGTTCCGCTATTCAAGAACTACGGCCAGACTTTCGATCAATTCTCCGAACATGATTTCGAAGGATTCTGGCTTGCGTATTTTTTTTACCTTGCCTTTCAAGCCCTAAATGAAAGGCGAGATCAATTGCCCGAAGTTGATGTGGCGGTCAGAGAGCTTTTGGATCAGCTTTCCTCGGATGAGCGCGCCTTACTTGGTAGTGGGCTATCAATTCACGAGCGATTGCTACGATGGTTAAAACACATTCAAAACAAGGTGAACGTGAAGGGGATCGACGCCAGTCTAAAGCCAGAAAAAATCGGAGAAGGCTTCATTTTTTATCCGACCCTACATTTCGATCTCGTAGACAACGAAGACAATGTACACTCAATTGAACCGCTCGCATTTCGCGCGCGCGATAAAATGATCGAGTTAGCCAAATCGGGGAATATTCGCTGCTGGATCTTATTGGATCGGCTCGACGAGGTCTTCCTTCGCCGGTCCGACACGGAAATGAAGGGGTTGCGCGGCCTGCTCCGTGCCGCTTATCGATTCTCGGATCCCTCTCTGCGAGTGAAAGTGTTTGTCCGTGATGATATCTTTGACACCTTGGCAAGTGGTGGTTTTACTGCCCTGACGCATATCGCCGATAGAAGTTCTAGCATCATGTCGTGGTCGGACGAGAAACTGCTTCTTCTAGTGGCAAAGCGACTTTCGAACATCCCGAGAGTTGCAAGTTACTTTCAATTTCGCCCAAAGGACGTTGATGGCAACCGAGAATACCAAGTCAATATCTTCTACACGATCTTCCCAAAGAGGATTGGTCGCCAAGCGACCCTTGAGTGGCTGATAACTCAATTGCGAGATGGGAATGGTCAAGTGACGCCGCGCGATGTAATTGACACTCTGAATGTCTCCCGGACTAAGCAACTCAGACTCTTCGAGACAAAGAAGGAGGTCCCGAAGCACTTCATCGAGGAAGAAGCCTTGCGGGCCGCGTTAGATGAGATTAGTCACGATAAGCGGGACAAGTTTCTATTTGCGGAGTTCCCTCACCTGCAGGATGATATCAGGCTATTTCAGGGCGGCTACTCTAATTACGACTCGGTGGCACTCGAAACTCTACTTGGTTCCGAGTACAGGAAGAAGGTGGATCGTTTGCGGGCAATCGGTTTCCTTGGGTTTGATAAGAAGAAAGCGCTTTGGAAGGTGCCGCTCATTTGGCGGAAGGGCCTTGAGATAACTAGAGGAAAAGCGGGTGCATAGATGCGTACGTATCAGAAAGTAAAAGTACCTGGTGGTTAAGAAGAGGAAAAGGTACCGGGAGTCTTTTCTTGATCTTACTGGCGCGGGTTTTTTGGTGGCTCATCTCAGGCCGTCGCTTTAGCAAATGAAAGAAAAAAAGAAACACACACCTCCCGAGAAAAGCACGGGCGATGCTGTTCATGCCGTAGCGAGAGCTGGCCTCGGAGCCATACCGATGGCGGGTGCTGCCGCCTCCGAACTACTATTAGCCATAGTAACTCCACCGCTAGAAAAAAGGCGGAATGAGTGGATGGCAGAAGTTGGAAGTGCATTACGAACTCTCGAAGAGCGAATGGGGGTGGTATTGGAGTCGCTAGAAACAAAGGATGAATTCGTCGATGTTGCTATAGCTGCGACTCAGGTTGCCTTAAGAACAGGCAATAGAGAAAAGAGAGAGGCATTAAAAAATGCTATTTTGAACTCAGCTTTACCAAATCCCCCGGAAGAATCGCTTCAACGGATGTTCTTAGCTTTGATAGACACATTAACTGTCTGGCACCTGAAACTTCTTGATCTATTTAATGATCCGCCAGCCTACATCAAAAGACATAATTTGCGGTTCGGGAATGCTTCAGCGGGGGCAATGAGCCACCTGATCGAGATTGCATTCCCGGAACTGAAAGGGAGGAGAGAATTGTACGATTTGATCTGGGAAGATTTGTTTTCTAGAGCACTCGTGACGACCGATGGTCTGCATACAATGATGACAGGTTCCGGAATCATTTCGAAACGGACGACCGAGATCGGAAAGTTGTTTCTCGGTTACGTAAAAAATCCGATGGATCAATGACACTGTCTGACAGGAAGGGAGCGAGTGGAGAAAAGGTACCGGGAGTCTTTTCTTGGTTCTGAGACTCGGGACTGAAAAATCGAACGCCACTTTAACAGATCATGTTAGACGTCGAACCCCATAAGAGCCGAACCAGCCGATTGTCGCGAATGGGATCGCGATTAGGCTTGATTCTACTTTTCTATTTGCTCGCCCTAACGCCGGCGTTACTGTATGCAATGTCTTTTTGGCCACGCACGCGTTTAGGATGGGCTCTGTTTCTGTTCTTTGGTCCGGGTCTGGTAGTAGGAGGTGAGATGCTCGGTGAACTCATTCATAGAGAGCCATTCGGCCGTTGGATTGATGCTCGAACAATCAAACGACGCTTCTCGATAACCCGCGTGCTGTACCTGCTGGCAAAAAGTTTAGTTCTACTGACCTTACTTGCGATTGCTGGTTGGATTATTCAACAGCTTGCACCAGGCGTAGTCAATTTTTTGCGACACCATTTCGGTCCAGAATCGTGAGTAGCTGGCATGGCAATCGTCGATGGTATAGTTGAAGAAGGCTTTAAAGTTGTCCTTCGTATAATTTTTGAAGTTATCTTTTTTTATACGGGGGAGATCGTTTTATATCTTCTTACTTTAGGGATGAAGAAACCGCGCTGGGATTTTTATGCCAAGGAGCGTCGGGTTAGATGGGTTGTCTACACTGAAATCAGTTGGTGGATCGGATTCTTTTCGTGGGTGTTTGCAGTAGGGTGGGTTGCAAGAAAATTGCTCAGTTGACCACTCGGCTTGCAAAGGCGTTAGGACCTTGGCAGTTCGATAGTAAAGTTCGACAACGATGAAAGTACTGTCGCGAACGAAATGTCTTAATTGGGCACGAGAGCGCAACATTGCCCCCGATCAGTAAGGGGAATCAGTAAGGGGAATCAGGCTTGCATAGATGAATAACGGGTTGGATGAAAACTTTCATTCACTTATACAAGCCTGACCCGGTGAGCCGCCCAAGCCTGACCCGGTGAGCCGCCTGACCCGGTGAGCCGCCCGGCTCACGTTGCGATAGCCACCGTAGGTGGGGCTGATGTCGTGGTATCCTGCAACCTAAAACATCTTGCCAATGAGCTGGTTTCCAGACGTTTCCTTGCCGTAAACATTTTGCAGAGGTACAATACAACTCTCTCCATTCGGCAACCGGAGGAGGTCATTACATATGAAGATTAAAGGGAAACATTGGATGGACTGGTTGCATGAAGTGCGACGAGAGAGTCAAAAGCAGCGAAGGAGCAGCCGTCATTCGCTGGCAAAACATCTGAAAGTAGTGGAAGGGAAAGCGTCCTCTATAAGAAAAGGGCCGTCAAGCACTCCAAGGGGACTTAAAGCTAGCCCTGGCGCTAAATAGAGGACCTTCCCATTCAATTCTTCACGTTGGCGTTGACTTAAGCCTCTTTGGATTATCAAGCCATGAAACTAAATTATTATGCCGAAACAGACTCGCTTTATATCGATCTCTCCGAACGGCCCAGCGCCGAAAGTCGAGAGATTACGGAGGGTGTCGTTCTTGATTATGACGCCGAGGGTAATTTAGTGGGCATCGACATCGACAATGCTAGCCGAAAGGTTGACCTCAAAAAGCTCACTCTAAACAAGCTGCCCGCCGTCATTCAGCGAACCCAGCCTAACCGGGTCAATCGCACACCGACGGAATAACATGACACGGATCGACGAAATCGCCCCGGATATTTATCGAATCTGCACGTTTGTTCCCGAGATCAATCTCCAGTTCAATCAATTTCTCGTGCGCGACGAAGAGCCGCTTCTGTTTCACACCGGAATGAAGAAAATGTTCCCGGTCGTTCGCGACGCCGTGGCAACGTTGCTGCCGCCCGAAACGATCCGGTGGATCGGCTTCAGCCATTTTGAGGCCGATGAGTGCGGCGCTCTCTCGGAATGGCAGACGCTCGCGCCCTCGGCGACGGCTGTTTGCAGCCTGGTCGCAAAACTGGTCAGTGTTGACGACGTAGTGGCCCAGCGGCCGGCGCAGGCCCTCGCAGACGGCGCACAGCTCACCACCGGGAAGTATCGTTTTCTCTTTCTCCAGACGCCTCACGTGCCGCATTGCTGGGAGGCGAGCCTCTTGTTTGAGGAAACCCACGGCACGCTTTTGTGTTCCGACCTCTTTCATCAGGGTGGCGATGTGGAGCCCAGCACGACTGGGGATGTGGTCGGCCGGTTCAAGCAGACTTTAGTCGAGTATCAGCAGGGGCCTTTTGCAAATTATTTGGCGTATACGCCCTACACGGACCGGACGTTGAAACGACTGGCGGCGCTCAAGCCCAAGACCTTGGCGACGATGCACGGCTCAACGTTCGTTGGAGACGGCGAGCGGGCACTTACCGACGTCGCACAGGTCGTGAAAGAGGTTCTCACGAAAACCTAGCGGACAGAATCTAATCGCCTATCGTGCGGGTTCTAACTAGGCGCTTGGTAAATCGCACTCGATCTTTATCTGAACTGCGTCATGGTATCGACGACGGCCGGCTTGCCTTCCTTCTTGATGTACTCGATCGCGCGCTTGAGCGCCGGACCGACTTTGTCGCCGTCGGTGATCGACCCTTCGCCGTAACATCCCATGCCTTTCGCGATCGTCGCGAGTAGGCGGTTGTTAGCCTCCATCCCGATGTGAAGAGAAAAGCGAGCATCCTTCTTATTTCTTGCCAAATGGGTTTCGAGGGCGCAGAATCGCGGCAGGCTCAAGCGCTTACACAAGGAGTTACAGCATGTCACTATGTTTGAGTCGCATAAGTCTGACCGTCAACTTTTCCCTCAACTTTTTCGGAATCATTGGTCATGAGCGGCATCCTCTGCGTCTATAACGCGTCCGGCGTCGACCAGGACCTGCAACGCTATCTAGCCGCGCTCCGTCGTTTGACCCATCGCGGCCCGGACGGAGAAGGTAGTGATCTTCGTCGAAACCTCTTCCTCGGAGTCCGGCGCTTCTCGATCGGGCGAGGGTCGACCGGAGAGCAACCATTGGTAGGCGGTGACGGGAACATCATTGTCGCGCTCGACGGCCATGTTCACAACCGAGAGGAACTTGCACACAGCCTCAAAGCGAAGGGATACTACGCCGACCTGTCGTCAGACCCGGCGCTTATTCTGGGTGCGTACACAGAATACGGGGAGCGGTGCTTCGAGAGACTTCGGGGCGTTTGGGCGCTTGTCCTGTGGGACGAGCGCGAGCACCGATTGTTGCTCAGCCGGGACCCCGTGGGAGTAAAACCGCTTTACTACTATGTCTCTGCTCGACATCTGCTCGTCGCCTCCGAAATCAAGAGCATCATAGCTCTCGATCGTGATGCTGGTGCGATGGACCGCCGACGCATACAAAACCTCGTCCATGAAGGCCGCATCGACGACTGGACTGCCACTTGCTTTTCTCACATCAAGCCAGTTCCGCCCGGCACCGTCCTAAGACTCGCCGGAGAACAGATCACAACCAACCGGTACTGGAATCTTCGGCCCTCCACCGACAGGAACCTGAGCCCCGGCGACATTCTCGAGAGGCTCATAAACGCAGTGGAGCGCCATACACCGTCGGATGTCAAAGTCGGCCTCGCCTTGAGTGGGGGTATTGACAGCTCGAGCATTGCAGGCGTCCTCACTCACCCCTCGCTACGGGGAACTCGCAGCGTCCATGCATTCAGCATCAACCCTCCGAAGACTGCCGACGAGTCCTTCCTCATCGATGCCACGGTTCGACGCACGGGCATCCCCCACACCTACGTGTCGCTCGATGCCCTCGATTACCCTCGATCCCTCGCCCGGCTAATAGACTTCCACGACGAGCCGATCCAGTACTCGGGCGTTTTCTACCAGTTTGCTCTCCGCCGGCAAATGGCCGCGGCAGGATGCAAAGCTGTTCTCGTGGGATATGGAGCAGACGAAATCTTTGGCGGCTATCGATATCTGGCTCCAGCGTTCCTGACCGCCCTCGCAGCATGCGGACGCCTGCGCGACGCTGCTCGATTCGTTCTCGGCGCGCGCGAGTTTTTCGAATCGCCGCCACTCGATCTTGTCCGGCAGACGCTTCGCTACGCGCGGGAGCGCGCGAGAGCGTCGCTTATTCAGCGCATCAAGCGCACCATAGGCTACGAGGCATACAGGCGAAGGAGGGACGATTCGAGGCCGCGTTCGGAAGTTATGGCGCCGCTGTACGATCGGGGGGAGGAATCCGACCCGACACCAGCCTTGGCGGAGTTCGAGCTTCGCGACCTCGACCGGGGTCGAATTTTTTTTAAGGCGCTGCTGGAATGCTTTCGGACAAACATCGCCCTATTGGTTCGGCTGGAGGATCGAAACGCGATGGCCCACGGGCTCGATCTCTGTGCGCCGTTCATGGATACGGAGCTCATTCACGCCGCGCTGGCATTCCCTTTTCATCGGTACATGGAAGGTGGCTGGAACAAGGCCATTCTGCGAGATGCAGCGGAGAAACTCCTGGCGCCCGAGGTGAGCAAGTACCGAAGAAAGCTGGCGACGCCGGGTAATGATGCCTACGTGGCCTTCGAGGTCCTTCGGCCGGAGTTCTTGGAGCTGCTCAGTTCCGAGTCTTTCTATGACAGTGGCCTCTGGTCCCGCCGGTGTCGGGAGCTGTACACAACCGATTCGGCCGCGAGAAACAGGGGCGGTATGTGGTTCCGAGTTTACATGGTACACAAGTGGTACGAGAGAGTAGTCCGGTCATCTTGATGCCCATGACCAATTGGCCGGCGAACGGACCTATTACGACCGCGGGACGGTGCTACGCCAACTTGGCCTTTCCACCACCCCTCCCGGGGGATCGGGCGCGTGATCACCGCACTGAGTCACCCGCTAATGATCGCGCGCATCTGGTCGCTCCGCTCGCGGTCAGTCACCTTATGTGGGCGCCGCATCGGGGTTCAATCACAGACATCCGCAATGATTCACGCGCGTGTGAATAGAGAATACAAACTTTATCTAAACTGCGTCACGGTATCGACGAGCGCCGGCTTGCCTTCTTTCTTGATGAACTCGATCGCCCGCTTGAGCGCCGGGCCGACCTTGTCGCCGTCGGTGATCGGTCCTTCGCCGTAGCAGCCCATGCCTTTCGCGATCGTCGCGAAGTCGGGCGGCGGGTTGTTGATCTCCATGCCGAGGTACGCCAGCTTCTCGTCCGTGCCGCGCTGCTCCGCCATGCGGATCTGGTGCTCCCAGTCGTTGTAATAGGCGCGATTGTTGTACATGACGACCAGCATCGGGATCTGGTCGTGCGCGCCGATCCACAATGTTCCCGGATCGAACATCAAGTCGCCGTCGGGCTGGATGTCCACGATTAATTTTCCGGTTCCCCTATGCGCCAGAGCCACGCCTGTCGAGATGCCGATCTGAGTCGAAGTGCCGAGGGATTTTCCCGGATGACGATACGCCTTATCGAAATCCCAAAGACCGAGCGTCCAATCTTCCAACGTGTTACAGCTCAGAACCCAATCCTCGTTCCTTATGACCTGCCAGATCTCATGCGCCAGTCGCGGCAGAGACATGGGCTCTCCCTTCCACTGTTTCTTGACCTCCTCCTGCCAGCCGGCGCGGAGCGCGTCATGCGTCCGCTTGTGCTCTTCGAAGCGGCTACGGATCTCCTCGCGCTTTTTACCGTTCTTTCCGAGGACCTCTTCGCACATGAGAGTGAGCTGCGGGATCGCGACCAAGGTGTCGGCGGCGATGTGGAGATCGATCTCTTGGAGCTGCATGAAATCCTGCGACCACTTGCTGATGTTGATGTCGGCAAAGCCGATGTCGATGATCTTGCAGTCTTTCCGTGTGAGATAGACGGTCTTTCTCGTCGTCCGATCCAGTTTGACGAGCGGGCCGTAAAGGTCGCGCACGTCCAGCGAGAGAATCAGATCCGCTTTTTGGATCATGTCCGAATCGGAGAGGTTCAAGGGGTGGTTCGTCGGGAAATTGAGCCTGTGACCGAAATCCAAGACCGGGATCGCCAGCAACTCCGCGAGCTTTACCAGATTGTCGAAAGACTCGGAATTTCTTCCGGAGTAATCGGTCAGGATAACCGGATTTTTTGCGGCGACGAGCATCTCGGCCGCTTTCCCCAGTGCTTTGAGGTCGCCCTGGATCGGCGACGGCGGCATGAGACGCGCCACGTTGGGGATTGGAACGTTCGCGGTGAGCCGGTCCTCTTGTATGCCGGCGTCCCAGCATAGATAGACCGGGCCCTTGGGTTCCGTCATCATGACGCGATAGGCGCGGGCGAATGCCTCCGGAATACTGGCGGCATTGTACGGTTGGTCGTCGAATTTAACGTAGTCTCGGATCGCGTTACCCTGGATGTTCGCGGTGTGTGTCCAATCGATGTACGGACGCCTGCGGGTGTAGTCCATCGGACCGGTCGCGCCCATCACGATGACCGGGACTCGATCGATATAAGCGTAAAAAATCGCCATACAGGAATGGAGCAGGCCGACGACGTCGTGAACGATCGCGACCATCGGTTTGCCGGAAGCCTTGGCGTAGCCGTGCGCGATCTGGACGGCGGTCTCCTCGTGCGTGCAGGTGATGATCGGCATCTCGTTTTTGCCGTAATTCACGAGCGAGTCGTGGAGTCCGCGATACGTCGCGCCCGGATTCAGGCCGACGTAGGGAATTTTGTAAGCGCGCATCATGTCGATGATGACGTCGGAACCGTATTTTTCGTAAGCCATTCCGTATTCCTCCTTGCAGACCTTTGAAAAAGACCGGCTGAAAACAGAGATATAGCCCGCTTCAATTTGGCATGCAAGACAGGCGGAAAATTCTCGTCTGGCGCGCGAAACGGTAGTGGGCCATTTTCAGTTTGCGAGCAACGAGAGATACAAACCGAGATTCTTCGCTGCGCTCAGAATGACACTTGGAATAGATGTCATCCTGAACCTTTCGTCTACGCTCAGGATAAACTCACTTGCGTTGACAAAGTGGGTGACGTAGGCTAAGTTACGGATTCTAAAAGAATGAATGTAAAATAAGGAGGCTCTCTATGGAGCAAAGAGAGGAAGAGTTTATCGTCTCCCTTTTAGAGAAGGACCCCGAACTTAAGAAATACTACGAAGAACATCAGGAACTCGAAAAGCAACTGGACGGATTCCAGCACAAGTCCCATCTGACGCCCCTTGAAGAGGTAGAAAAGAAAAGATTGCAGAAACTGAAACTCGCAGGAAAAGACAAGATCATGGAAATCGTCCAGCGATACCGCCACGGCGATATGCGAAGGGACTCGTGAGGGCGTAATGAAGAAGACCGGAGCCGAGATATTCGTCGAATCGCTGAAGCAGGAAGGCGTTGACGTTCTCTTTGGGATTCCCGGCGGAGTCGTACTCAAAATCTTCGACGTCCTGCACCAGCAGAAAGACGTGGAGGTGATTCTCACCCGGCACGAGCAGGGCGCGGCGCACATGGCCGAAGGCTACGCCAAGGCCACGGGAAAGGCGGGCGTGTGTCTTGTGACCTCCGGCCCCGGCATGACCAACATCGTCACCGGCCTGGCCGACGCGTTCATGGACTCGGTTCCGCTCGTCGCCTTCACCGGCCAGGTCTCGACCAACCTCATCGGCAACGACGCGTTCCAGGAAGCGGACAACGTTGGCATCAGCCGCCCCTGCACCAAGCACAACGTGTTGGTGAAAGACGTGAACGATCTCGCCCGCACGATCAAAGAGGCGTTTTACATCGCCACGACCGGACGGCCCGGACCGGTGCTCGTCGATATTCCCAAAGACGTGAGCACCGACAAGGCCGAGTTCAAATATCCCGACAAAGTGAGCCTCCGGGGCTACAATCCGACCATCGAAGGCAACAAGCACCAGATCAAGCAGGCCGCCGAAGAGATCATGAAGGCGAAAAAGCCGGTGATCTACGTCGGCGGCGGCGCGCTGTTTTCCGACGCCGCGGACGAGCTTCTGGAGATGGCCGAGCTGACGCAGATCCCGGTCACGATGACGCTCATGGGGCTCGGCAGTTTTCCCGGCACGCATCCGCTTTCCATGGGTATGCTCGGGATGCACGGCAGCTACTGGAGCAACATGGCGATGCATCACGCCGACCTCTTGATCGCCGTCGGCGCGCGCTTCGACGACCGCGTGACCGGAAAACTTTCGGAGTTCAGTCCCGTCGCCCGGGTCGTTCATATCGATATCGATCCGACATCGATCAAGAAAAACGTCCACGCGCATATTCCGATCGTGGGCGACGTGCGCTCCGTGCTCAAGCAGTTGAACGTTCTTTTGCGCTCGCTCGACGGCAACGCTAACGAGCGAAAGCAGCAGTTGAAGCCGTGGCTCGGCCAGATCGAAGAGTGGAAGCGGGGCCATCCGTTCAAATACGAGCAAGACGACAAAGTCATCAAGCCGCAGTACGTGCTCGAAAAGCTTTTCGAGATCACCAAGAACGAGGGGATCGTTGCCACCGACGTCGGCCAGCATCAAATGTGGGCGGCGCAGTATTTCAAAGGCAAGAAACCGCGCACGTTCATCACATCCGGCGGCCTGGGGACGATGGGCTTCGGCTTTCCCGCCGCGCTCGGCGCGCAGCGCGCCTATCCCGACAAGCTCGTGATGTGCATCACGAGCGAGGGCAGCTTTCAGATGAATCTTCAGGAGCTGGCGACGGCCGCAGTCTACAAGCTGCCGGTGAAGATCGTCATGCTGAACAACGGCTTCCACGGCATGGTGCGCCAGTGGCAGGATCTTTTTTACGAAGGCCGCTACGCCTCCAGCGACCTGGGCAAGATTCCGGACTTCATCAAGCTCGGCGAGGCTTACGGCATTCCGGGCTGGCGGGCCGAGAAGCCGGCCGAGGTGGAGTCCGTCATTCGCGAGGGACTCAAATACAAAGGCCCGGCGATATTGGATTTCCAGATCTATCCTTTTGAGAACTGCTACCCGATGATTCCCGCAGGCGGCCCCCATCATGAGATGGTCCTGGAAGACCCGCCGGACCTTAGGAGTGGAGCCAAGAAAAAGCCGATCGAGGAGAAAGAGGGAGAGCTTCCCGCCTGAGTTTCGTTTTTCGTGTATCGTTACTCGTTCATTGAGTCGACGAATATACGAGTAGACGAGTAACGACACCATGGAACACATCATCTCCGTTCTAGTCGAGAACAAGTTCGGCGTCCTCGCCAGAGTCGCGGGCTTGTTCAGCGCCCGCGGCTACAACATCGAGAGCCTGTCGGTCGCGCCCACCTTGGACCCGGAGACCTCGCTCATCACGATCGTCACCGTCGGCGACGACCGCATCGTCGAACAGATCATCAAGCAGCTCAACAAAGTCGTCGAGGTGCTGAAGGTGATCGATTTGACGGAGGCGAGCCACCTCGACCGCGAGACCGCCCTCATCAAGATCAACACCAACACCAAGCCGGAGCATCGCGACGAAGCGGTCAGGATCTGCGATATCTTCCGCGCCAAGATCGTCGATTCGTCGCCCACGACCTATACGCTCGAGATCACCGGCGACACGGACAAGGTCGAGGCGTTGATCAATCTTTTACGGCCGCTCGGAATCAAGGAACTCGTCCGCACCGGGCGGATCGCCATCGCGCGGGAGGCCGCCAAGGTCACCACCCGCCACAATTCCCAACAGCCCAAGGCCTAGCCATTTTCGATTTTAGATCCTTCGACTTCGCTCAGGACAGGTTTTGGGTTTTTGATCAATCGAAAATCGGCTCAGCCAAAAAGAGAGGCTGATCAGCCTCGGGCTGAAATCGAAAATCTAAAATAAAACTCCATTTACTTCACTGTAGGACCAACCCGGCCTCCGACCCTGCCCGTCAACACCCAGTTCCGATATAGCCTAGGCCTTCCTTGACAAACCGCCTGGAAAGTTTCTATGGAGAACTGTCGGCTTCTAAAGGGCCACGGACCGGGGCAGAGGAGTCAAGAACGTGAAACGCTGGATCGGGTTGTCCGTCTTGGGAATGTCGGCGGTGTTGGCGATGGCGGCCGAGAGTCCTAAATATCCTCAGCCGCGTTTTCCTTCCTACTTAAAACCTCCCAAATCCGTCGAAGAGATCATGCCGTTCGCGCGCGCCGCGGTGCGCCAGACCGGCGGGAGAACGCCGCTCGGCTTAGTGGAAAAGGGGACGGCAGCGGCGATTTTCACCGAGCCTGCCGCCGAGGAAATGGTCTTGCAGGCGATCAAGAAGGCTTACGAGGAGCGCGGCGTCAAGGTCTATGTCGTGCCGGAGTACGAGCTGCTCGGCGTCAGCAAGGACGAGGCCCGAAAGGCCATCAAGGCGATACGCTGGTACACGTCGGAACAGGGCTACATGGAGGTGTCGCGCTGGATCAACGAGCGCTTTGTCGAACCGGACGCGCCTAAGAAATGGTTGAGCGAGCGGCGGCCGGATCTGTACAAAGCAATGTTCGGTCCTGAAGAAGAGGTTCCAGTAAAGCTGAAAGATATTGCGCGCCAGTTCGGCGGGCCTAGCGTGGCCGAAGGGATCATCAAATTTTTAGACCAACATCCCGATGTCAAAGCGGTGTTCTGGCGCAGGGGCGGCCGACCGCGGACCGCGAGGCTCCTTAAACAGCACAGCGCCAAATTTTTTGGCAATTTCATTTTCGACAACCGCTATGAGCTGATGAACAAAGCGTCAAGTTTTCCCGGCGACGTATGGAAGCTTGCCGAGGAACGGGTCGTGGAGCCTCTGGCATGGACGGATCGCGTCGAGGCCAGCGACCCCGAAGGAACGCGAATGTCCTTCGATGTGACGGACGAGCAGGCGAAAATCTGGGGCTCCGCGGCCTATCTTCAAGGCCATCTCTTTCTTTCCCCCTATCAGGCGACGGGCCGTTTCCCGTACTCCTCCGTCGATTATCCGGCCTTGCAAAAGAAGTGGAATCCTCCGCTGATCATAAAAGCCAACGGCGTCTTCGCCGGGACCAACAATCATGCCGGCTCCTTCCCTCGCATCGAAGTTCACGTGAAGGACGGCTACGTGACGGAAGTCAAAGGCGGCGGCACCTACGGCGAGCTGTGGCGGGAGTTTCTCAAATATCCCAAGATCAACGAGCTGACTTACCCCTATCAAGACAAGCCCGGATACTGGTGGTTTTACGAAGCAGGCTTAGGCACGAATCCCAAGTTCTTCAAACGGCCCGATGAAAACATGGAAGGCAACAACGAATCGGAGCGCAACAACGCGGGCGTCATTCATTGGGGCTTCGGCGGCAGCGTCGTGCACGACCCCGACAAACCGGAGGAGTCGAAGGCCTGGATCGATTTTCCCAAGCAGCACGCCTTGCCGAAAGATCACTGGTGGCATATCCATAACATGCTGCCGACCTATCGCGTGCGCGTGCGCGGAACGAAGAATACCTGGCTCACCGTCATCGACAGAGGCGAGCTGACAGCTTTCAGAAGTCCGGAGGTCCGTGCGCTCGCGTCGCGCTACGGCGACCCGAACGAGATATTGGCGGAGGACTGGGCGCCGCATATCCCCGGCATCACGGCGCCCGGCCGCTACGAGGATTATGCCAAGGATCCATGGAAGACGATCTCCCAAGTGATAAAAAAGATCAATGATGGCAGCTACGAATATTTTTATCCGCGTATGAAGAAGGCGGTAGGCTCCGCCACAAAGATTGGCGGATCCGCCTCCGGCGGAAGTAGGCAGTAAGCAGAAGGCAAAAGAGGGCAACATGATCCGCTCGGTACTTTTCATCCTCGGAACTACATGTCTGGCTTTGACCGTCGTCGCATGGAGCGCGGAGCAGGCCAAGTATCCGTCGCCGCGTTTTCCTTCTTACATCAAACCTCCCAAGTCGATCGAAGACGTCATGCCGTTTGCGCGCGCCGCCGTGAGGCAAACCGGCGGACGGACGCCGCTGGGTTTGGCGGAGAAAGGCCAGACGGTGGCAATCTTCAGCGAGCCGAAGGCCGACGAGATGGTCATGCAGGCGATCAAAAAGGCCTACGAAGAGCGCGGCGTGAAAGTTCAGATCGTTCCCGAGCACCAACTCCTCGGCGTGAGCAAGCAAGAGGCGTTGAAAGCTGTCAAGGCGCTTCAGTGGTTCACGTCGGAGCAGGGTTACATGGAAGCGAATCGCTGGATCATGCGCAGCTTCGCCGACCCGGAAGGCCCCAAGAAGTGGCTCAAGGAGCGCAGGCCCGATCTCTACAAAGCGCTGTTTGAAAAAGAAGAAGCAACGTCTCCGGAGCAAGTCGAGCTGGCGAGAAAATTCGGCGGCAGAAACGTCGCGCAGGCGATCATCAAATACCTCGACCAGCATCCGGAAGTGAACATGGTGTTCTGGCGCCGCGGCGGGCGGACCAATACGAAAAGGGCGCTCGAGCCCCATGAGAACAAGCTCTACGGGAATTTCATTTTCGACAACCGCTACGAGCTGATGAACAAAGCCTCCACTTTTCCCGGCGACGTCTGGCGGCTCGTCGAGGAGAGGGTCATCGAGCCGCTTGCGTGGGTTGACCGCGCGCAGGTGTCCGATCCCGAAGGAACGAACTTTTCCTTCGAACTGGACGAGAAGCAGGCCCAGGCGTGGGGCAAAGGCGCTTACCAGCAAGGACATCTTTTTATGTTTCCCCATCAGGCCACCGGCCGTTTTCCCTACTCGTCGGTCGACTATCCGGCTTTCACGAAAGATTACCTTCACCGCTATCTCGTCAAGGTCAACGGCGTGTTCGCCGGAACCAACAACCACGCCGGCTCCTATCCTCGCATCGAAGTTCACGTCAAAGACGGCTATGTGAAAGAGATCAAAGGCGGCGGGATCTATGGCGAAGCGTGGCGCGAATTTTTAAAGTATCCGAAGATCAACGAGCTGACCTATCCCTATCACGATCAACCGGGCTACTGGTGGATCTACGAGGCCGGCATGGGAACCAACCCGAAATTCTTCAAGCGCCCCGACGAGAACATGGAAGGCGAAAATAGCTCCGAGCGCAACAACGCCGGGGTTATTCACTGGGGTTTCGGCTTGCGGTTGGACCACGGCCCGGACAAAGCCGTCGAGTCCAAGGAATGGATGGACTTCGCCAAACAGCACGGCCTTCCCAACGATCACTGGTGGCACATCCACAATCTGCTCCCCACGTATCGGGTGCGAGTGCGGGGAACGAAAAATACCTGGCTCACGCTGATCGACAAGGGCGAGCTGACCTCGTTAAAGGGACCCGAGATCCGCGCGCTGGCGTCGCGCTACGGCGACCCGAATGAAGTCCTGAGCGACGACTGGGCGCCGCACCTTCCCGGCATCAACGCCCCCGGACGCTACGACGACTACGCCAAAGATCCCTGGAAAACGCTGACGACGGTGATGAAAAAAATCGAAGCGGGTACCTACGAGTACTTTTATCCGGCGGTGAAGAAAAAGCCGTAAGGGCTTAAAGTGAGAAAATTTTAGATTTTCGATTTCAGCCAAAGGACTGATCAGCCTTTGGCTGAGCCGATTTTCGATTCAATCTAAAATCCAAAATCTAAAATCGAAAATGGCTGGGGGGTGCAATGCCTCGCTGGATCGCGGCAATAATCTTACTGATCTCGCTCGGGTTCTCGGCGACAGTCTTCGAGACGGAACAGGGGAAATATCCACCGCCTCGTTTCCCTTCTTATGTAAAGCCGCCCAAGTCAATCGAGGACGTCATGCCGTTCGCGCGCGCGGCGGTGCGGCAGACCGGTGGGAGAACGCCGCTGGGGTTGGTGGAAAAAGGGATGACGGCGGCGCTCGTAACCGAGCCCACGGCGGACGACATGATTTTACAGGCACTCAAGCGCGCCTATGAGGAACGCGGCGTCAAGCTATTGGTCGTGCCGGAGCATGAAATCGCGGGAGTAAGCCGCGAAGACGCCATCAAGGCGGCTCAAGCGACGCGCTGGTTCACGTCGGAGCAAGGCTTCATGGAAGCGCATCGGTGGATCGTCGACCGCTTTCCCGATCCCGAGCCGGCGAAAAAATGGCTGCGCGAAAGAAGGCCGGACCTTTACAAGGCGATGTTCGAAAAAGGCGACGCGGTGCCGGAGTCGCTGAAAGAGATCAACCGGAAGTTGAGCCAGCAAAGCATCGGCGACGGTCTTGCCAAGTATTTCGACAGCCACCCTGTAAACGCGATCTTCTGGCGCCGCGGCGGCCGCCCCGGAACGCAGAAGGCGCTCAAGCAGCACGGCGACAAGTTTTTCGGCAACTTCATCTTCGACAACCACTGGGAGCTGATGAACAAGGCCGCCACGTTTCCGGGCGACGTGTGGAAGCTGGCGGAGGAGAGGACCGTCGAGCCGCTCGCCTGGGTGGACCGCGCCGAAGTGACCGACCCCGAAGGGACCAATTTTTCCTTCGACGTGAGCGAAGAGCACGCGGGCATGTGGGGCGAAGGCGCCTATTTGCAGGGGCACCTCTTCATGTTCCCCTCCCAGGCGACCGGCGGCTTCATGTACTCGAAGGTGGATTACCCGGCGCTGCAAAAAAAATGGCTCAAACCGATTCTCATCAAAGTAAACGGCGTCTTTGCGGGTACCAACAATCACACGGGCTCGTTCCCGCGGATCGAAGTCTACCTGAAGGACGGCCGCGTCCGCGAGGTCAAGGGCGGGGGTACCTACGGCGATGTTTGGCGCGAGTTCCTCAAGTACCCGAAGATCAACGAGGCTCAGTACCCTTACTTTCCCGAGCCGGGCTACTGGTGGCTCCATGAGGCGGGTCTGGGCACCAATCCAAAGTTCTTCAAACGGCCCGACGAAAACCGGGTAGGCAATAATCAGTCGGAGCGCAACAACGGCGGCGTCATTCACTGGGGCTTCGGCCTGCGTCTTTATCACGGGCCCGAGGGGCCGACGGATTCCAAAGAATGGGCCGAGTTTACCAGAAAGAACGCGCTGCCGGACGATCATTGGTGGCACATTCACAACCTGCTCGTTACCTACCGTGTGCGCGTGCGCGGAACGAAAAACACCTGGCTCACGGTAATCGACAAGGGAGAGCTCACGGCCTACAGGAGTCCGGAAATTCGCGCGCTTGCGTCGCGTTACGGCGATCCGAGGGAGGTTTTAAGCGACGACTGGGCGCCGCACCTTCCGGGCATCAATGCGCCCGGACGCTACGACGACTACGCGCGGGACCCATGGAAGACGTTCAGCGATGTCATGAACAAGATCGACGCGGGGACGTACGAATACTTTTACCCCGCGGTGAAGCAAAAAAAGTAAAGTAAAAAGGTTTTTATACTGGATTTCAACTCCGATCCAATCGAAAATCCAAAACCTGAATCCAAAATATATGAGCACCCGAGTACGACTCGCCAAGATCCTCGGCCGGCGCGCCGCCGTCGCCTTCGGCGTCGTCACGCTGCTCAGCGCCGGGCTGCTCGCGTCGATCAACCTCGCCTCGCGCCATGCCTTGAAGCTCTACATCGAAGATCAGCTCTCGCGCCTATCCTGGGACGTAGCGCTCTATCAGACGACGGAATTTTCTCTGGCGCGCGAGGTCTCGCCCAAGCTTCGCGCCGTCGCCGGCGTCGAGCGGGTGGAGAGTCTGAGCTTTCTCCGCACCAAGCCGCCGCCGGAAGCCCTGCTGCAAGTGGACCGCAAGCCGCTGGCGGCGCCGTGGATCTCCGTTCTTTCGGCGACCGACGTTTCTTTGCTGCCGCCGGGCGCGCGGCCCGATAAATCAAACGCCGGCGGGGCGTTTCTCGCTCTGGTCGGGCCGGAACAACAGATGGGCCGAGCCTTCCTCGCGCTCCAGGGCGCCAAGGCCTTCAGTGTGCGCGTCACTCCGCGCGGGCAGAAAATCGAGCGCGCGCTTTTCGACACCCCGCTTAAGGGCGTGGTTCGCCTCGAGCGCTCGGAGGTCAACCGCTACTTCATGGACGAGATCGGCACGATCTCTTTCGTGCCGTATATCGGCGTTATCCTCGTCATACCGCACGACTTCGAGATCCTTCGGCGCTTCGACGCGCTCTCGCGCGGCGCGCTGAACGATGACGGTGACATTCACGTGACCGCCGGCGAGTATCTGCCCGAGGTGATCCACCTGGCGCGCATCGACAGGAAGCGTCTGATCTCGGGATGGGACATTCCGGGATCGCTCGGCAATCTGGAAAAACTCCAGGCGGAGATCGAAGATCAGGTCAAATCTTTGAGCCCCACGATCTTCGTCGACAACGCGATCCTGGTTTTGCTCGGCCGCATGGCGGAGATTTCGCGCCTGCTGACTTTCGCGACCTTGCTCATCGCCATTCCGCTGCTCGCCATCGCCTGGATGCTGGCGTCGAATCTTTCTGCGCTTCTGATTTTGAACGAGCGGAGGACGCTCGGACTGATGCGGCTCCGCGGCGTGCCGGGCGCGCTGCTCGGGCAGAGTCTTTTGTTATCCATCGGCGCGGGCGGCCTGATCGGCGGGGTTATCGGGATCGCTCTCGGCACCTTGCTCCCCCTTTTCCTTTATGAAGGCGGATGGCTTTCGTGGAACGTTTTGTCCCGCGTTCAAAGTCCATTGCAAATGCTTTTCTTTCTCGTCGTCGGTCTTTTGCTCGCCCTCTGGATCAGCCGCCGATTGGTGCGCTACGCGACGACGATATCGCCGCTGGAGGCGTCGCGGCGCGTCGCGACATCCGAAGTCGCCCAGGCCGGAGCTCGCTTCGGCGTTCTTCAGCTTCTCGCGCTCGTCATCGGGCTATACAAGGTCGGAAGCTGGATCGCCGCTTTCAACCTGGCGGAGCATCTTCCGCTCGCTGAAGATTCGAGCGCGCCGTGGACCTTCTTCGTCAAATTCGCCGTGCTGCTGGATCGCGCGCTCGATTTTGTCGCGCTGCCGCTGCTGGTTTACGGCATCGTGGCTCTGTTGCTGTGGCGGCAAAAAGTCATCGGCGTGTTGCTTCATGCCGTAACCCTTCTGCTCGGCGGGCCGCTCAGCCGGCTGTCTCTCCGGCACATGTCCTTCAAACCGCACCGCATCGCGAGCTTCCTCCTGATCGTCGCCCTGATGGCGAGCGTCAGCCTTTATCCCAGCATCGGCGCGAAATCGTTCGAGGACAAGGCGCTACGCGGCGCCACGGTGCAGATGGGAAGCGAGCTCAACCTCACGGTCAGCCCCGGGGATCTCGTTTCGGCGGCAGAGCTCGAGCAGGGGCTCGGCGGCCAGGTGCAGGCGTTGAAAGGCGAATTGCAACAAAGGCTTCAGAACCTGCGCGACCCGAACGTTCTTTCGGTCGATATCATCTTCGAAGCCCTGCTGCCGGGGTTTTTCTTTCCCGGCTACGGCTTGAGCGGCGTGCCGCTTTATCTCATCGGCGACCCCGAGCGCTATCTCAAGAGCGTTTTTTTCGAGGAGAAGTTGGGCGTCGGCGGAAATTTCAGCGCGATCGTCCGCGAGCTCAAGGCGGAAAAAGTGGCGGCGTCGCCGCCGGTGGCGGAGTTTTGGAATCTCGCGTCCGGAGAGCCGGTCCTGCTCGGCGCGGACCTGGATAAAAAGCCGGTCTTGGCTCCCGGCGGCGGCGTGATCGGCTTCCTTCCCGGCATGCCCCCGAGAAGCATCGCCGACCGGCAGAGCTTCGTCTCGGCGCGCATCGACTATCTCAATTATCTCTCCAGCACGGACGCCTACCTCATCGCGGCGACGGACAATCCTAAAATCGCCAATCTCAAAGTCTTGATCCCGCGGGTCCTGCTGCTCGTGCGGCTCAAGCCGGCAAGCGACGTCCAAGGCGCGGTGAAGAGCGTCGCCGAGGCGCTCAAGACGCGGCCGCTGGAAGTGCGCGAGCTCGCTCGCGAGCTCAAAAAAGTCGGCGGCGACATGTTCATCTTTCTCGCGCTGGAGAACATGCGCATCTATCTCATCGGCGGCATGCTGCTCGCGCTGATCGCGATCGCGGCGATCGCCCTGACCAATTATCTCGAAGACCGGCGGACTCTCGGCCTCCTGCGCGTGCGCGGCGTGTCGCCGGCGCTGCTGTTCAAATTTTTCGCAGCGATGGTGCTCGCTCCGGCCGTGGGCGGTCTCGCGATCGGCGTCGCGGTCGCAGCCGCCGCGGGCTTCGGTCTGACGAACCTGATATGGAACCTGCGCGAGCTTAAATCCGTCGTCCACTTGCTGCCGACGCGGCTGGTGGTTTCCGGGCTCACGATCTGGACCGGTCTGGCGCTCTTTGCCGTCATCGGCGGCATCGCGCTGCTGTTCAGTCTCTGGGTTTTCCGCCGGTCGGCGCGCGAAAGGTTAATGGAGTAATGGAGTGTTAGAGTAATGGAGTAATGCAAAAGAGGTCAGGAAGATTTTCCTTCCCGGAACTCCAACACTCCAATACTCCAGCACTCCAATTTACGGAGGTATCTAATGGGAGGCGACGGGTATTTTGTTAATTTCGGCGTGAGCGTCAATATTTCCGGGCTAACCAAGAGCTATCAGACTTCGGCCGAGGAAGTTAAGGCGCTCAAGGGAGTCGATTGGGTGATTGAGCCGGGGCAGGCCGTCGCTCTGATGGGGCCGTCGGGGTGCGGCAAGACCACGCTGCTCAATATCCTCGGCGGCGTCGATCATCCCTCGGGCGGCAAAATCGTCGTCGGCGATCAGGCGCTCGGCTCATTGACGGAGCGCGAGTTGGAGCGTTATCGTCTGCTCAAGGTCGGATTCGTTTTTCAGTTCTTCAATTTGATCCCGACCCTCACCGCGTTCGAGAATCTGGAGCTTCCCATGCTGATCTCCGGCGCGGTGGCGGCGGAGAGAACGAAGCGGTGCGAAGGGCTGCTGCAAATGGTCGGCCTCGTGGGGAAGATGCACAAGCGGCCGGAGGAGCTCTCCGGCGGCGAGCAGCAGCGCGTCGCGGTCGCGCTCGCTCTCGCCAACGATCCGTCGCTGATCCTGGCCGACGAGCCGACGGGCAATCTCGATACCGAAAACACCGCGGCGATCGCCGCCCTGTTCGCCTCTCTGGCCGAGAACCACGGCAAGACGGTCATCATGGCGAGCCACGATCCGAAAGCGGTGGAGCAGTTCAAAAAAATCTACAACATGCGCGACGGAAAATTTGTCTAAAAAAGGTTGCAGGGTTTAAGGGTTTCAGGGTTGAAGGGTTAAACGATTTCGAAGTCGATTAAATCGAAAATCGAAAACCTGTCCTGAGCGGAGTCGAAGGATCCAAAATCTAAAATGGCGGGGGAGGTTCTATGCAGTGCTGGATGGTAGGGATGGTCTTGCTGGTCTCGGTAGGCTTCGGCGCGGCAGGTTTCGCGGCCGAGGCGGGGAAGTATCCGCCGCCGCGTTTTCCCTCTTATCTCAAGCCGCCGAAAAATATCGAAGACGTCATGCCGTTCGCGCGCGCGGCGGTGCGCCAGGTCGGCGGCCGGACGCCGCTCGGCCTGGTCGAGAAGGGCACGGTGCTGATCGTCGCCGATTCGACGGCGGAGGAGATGGCGCTGCGGGCGATCCGGCGCGCCTACGAGGAGCGCGGCGTGAAAGTTCAGATCGTGCCGGAGTACGAGCTGGTCGGGGTCAAAAAGGAAGACGCGCAGAAAGCCAAGGAGACGCTCCGCGACTACACTTCGGAGAAGGGCTACATGGAAGCCGCGCGCTGGATTCAAAGCCGCTTCGCCGATCCCGAAGTGCCGAAGAAGTGGCTGCGCGAGCGGCGGCCCGATCTTTACAAGGCCATGTTCGAGGCCGAGGGCCAGGCTGCCGCGCAGTTGAAGGCGACCGCCGCGAAGCTCACGCGCAACGGCTTGTCCCAAGGTTTGATCAAGTATCTCGACCAGCATCCCGAGGTCAACGCCGTCTTCTTCCAGCGCGGCGGGCGCACGTCGACCAGCCGCGTCATGCAGCACCACAGCCCGAAATTTTTCGGCAACTTTATTTTCGATAACCGTTGGGAGCTGATGAACAAAGCCGCGACCTATCCCGGCGACGTGTGGCGGCTCGTCGAGGAGCGGCTCATCGAGCCGCTCGCCTGGGTCGATCAGATCCACGTGACCGACCCCGAGGGAACGGATTTCACCTTCGAAGTGAACGACAAGCAGGCGGAAGCCTGGGCCAAGGGAGCTTACCAGCAGGGCCATCTCTACATGTTTCCCCATCAGGCCACGGGCCGGTTTCCTTACTCGACGATCGACTATCCGGCCTTCACCAAGACCTACAACCCGCGCTTTCTGCTCAAAGTCAGCGGCGTATTCGCCGGCACCAGCAACCATACCGGGTCGTATCCTCGCATTGAAGTTCGTCTCAAAGACGGCTATGTGGTCGATGTCAAAGGCGGCGGTATTTACGGCGAGGTGTGGCGCGAGTTTTTGAAGTATCCGAAGATCAACGAGTTGACTTATCCTTTTCACGATCAGCCCGGCTACTGGTGGATCTATGAGGCCGGACTCGGAACGAATCCCAAATTTTTCAAACGCCCCGACGAAAACATGGAGGGCGAGAATACCTCCGAGCGCAACAACGCCGGCGTCATCCACTGGGGATTCGGCCTGCGCCTCCACCACGGCCCGGACAAGCCCCTGGAATCGAAAGAGTGGATGGATTTCGCCAAGGAGAACAATCTGCCGAACGATCACTGGTGGCACATCCATAATCTACTCCCCACGTATCGCGTGCGCGTCCGGGGAACGAAAAACACGTGGCTCAATCTCATCGAAAAAGGCGAGCTGACGGCGCTCAAGAGCCCGGAGATTCGCGCCCTCGCGTCGCGCTACGGCAACCCGAACGAAGTCCTGGGCGACGACTGGTCTCCTTATATACCCGGCATCAACGCGCCGGGCCGGTACGAGGATTACGCCAAAGATCCGTGGAAGACGCATCTCATGGTGATGAAGAAGATCGAAGCGGGGAATTATGAGTACTTTTATCCGCCAATCAAGAAGGCAGTAGGCGATAGAAGGTAGGCAACACAATTTTAGATTTTCGATTGCCGATTTTCGATTGAATCTAAAATCCAAAATCTAAAATCGAAAATGGTGGGGAGGGCTGCCATGAATCGCTGGCTCACGGTAATAATTCTGCCGGTCTCGCTCGCATTGTCAGCGGCAGTCTTCGGAGCGGAGCAGGGGAAGTACCCGTCGCCGCGTTTTCCCTCCTATCTCAAGGCGCCCAAGTCCGTCGAAGACGTGATGCCGTTCGCGCGGGCGGTGGCGCGCCAGACGAGCGGGCTCCAAGGCGCGGGCCTTGGAAGCCTCAAGAGTGGCGAGATCGTCGCGCTCATCACCGAGGCTTCATCCGAGGATATGGTTGTCGAGGCGATCAAGCGCGCCGCCGAAGAGCGCGGCGTCAAAGTTCAAGCGCTGCCGAGCTACGAGCTTGCCGGCGTGAGCCGCGCGGACGCGCTCGAGCTGCGCAAGGCGCGCCAGCAGTTCACAGCGGAGCAAGGTTACATGGAAGCGCGGCGCTGGATCGAGGAGATGTTTCCCGACCCGGAGGTGCCGAAGAAGTGGCTGAAGGAGCGCCGTCCAGACCTCTACGACGCGCTCTATCCTCCGGCCCGCGCTCAACTGTCGGAGAAGCTCAGAGAGGTTCAGAAAAAACTCGAACGGGAAAACGTCGCCAAGGGGATCAAAGAATATCTGGAGAAAAATCCGGCGGTGAAAGGAGTCTTCTGGGGCACGGGCGGAACGACGACGCTCAGGCGGTTCATGCGGCCGCACGAAGACAAATTTCTCGGCGTCAACGTTTTCGACAATCGCTGGACGATGATGAGCAAGATATCCGCCTTTCCGGGAGACGTCTGGAGGCTCGTCGAAGAGAGGGCCATCGAGCCGATCGGCTGGACCGACCGCCTTGAGATCACCGATCCCGAAGGGACCAACCTCACAACGGACCTCACCGAAGAGATGGCGACCCGCTGGGCGCGCGGCGTCTACCAGCAGGGCCATCTCTATATGTTTCCCAATCAGGCGACGGGTCGCTTCCCGTACTCGGTCGTGGAATATCCCGCGTTTCAGAAAAAGTGGAACGCCCGCTCTCCCACGCCGCGGCCGAACGGCGTGATCGCCGGCACGGCCAATCACGCGGGCCACTACCCGCGCGCCGAAGTCCATCTAAAGGACGGTTACATCCACGAAGTGAAAGGCGGCGGCGTGTACGGCGATCTCTGGAGAGAGTTCCTCAAATATCCCAAGATCAACGAGGTCACGTATCCGTATCACGACCGGCCCGGCTACTGGCTTCTCTACGAAGCCGCGCTGGGAACCAATCCCAAGTATTTCAAGCGGCCGGACGAGAACCTGCGAGGCGACAACGTCACGGAGCGAAACCGCAGCGGCGTGCTGCACTATGGCCACGGCATCCGGGTCCATCACAGCCCCGACTCTCCCGAATGGGCCAAGGAGTGGGTCGAGTTCACCACCAAGAACAATCTGCCGAACGATCACTGGTTCCACGTTCACAACTATTTTTCCATCTACCGCCTGCGCGTTCGCGGGACGAAAAACACCTGGGTGACGGTTGTTGGCAACGGCCGCGTGACCTCGCTCGACAGCCCGGAGGTCAGGGCGCTCACGTCTCGTTACGGCGATCCGAAAGAGCTGCTCGGTGAGGACTGGGTGCCGCAGATTCCAGGGGTCAACGCGCCCGGTCGCTATGAAGACTATGCAAAGGATCCATGGAAAACCGTGGCGGGGGTCTTCAAGAAGATCGAGGACGGCACCTACGAGTACTTCCATCCGGCGGAGAAACAAAGAAAGTAAGAAGTTAAAAGGCAGAAAAGCGCCGGGTATTGCGTCGCATCGAAGCTTATGGGATGCCCTACAGGCCGCTAGGAGTGTGTTGACACGATTTGCCCGGTCGGGTAGTGTCGAAGTTCTGTCAGCGACGGGGAGATCCTCCCATACCGCCGTCTCTTTGCCGCCGATTTAACGTTCCATATGATTCCGCTTTATGGCGAATATTTCGGCTTGACGAGCCAGCCCTTCTCCGTTAGCCCCGATCCCAAATTTCTCTATCCCAGTCCAAGCCACAGAGAGGGGCTGGCGCAACTCACCTACGGCATCACGGCGCGCAGGGGGTTTGTCGTATTGACGGGAGAAGTGGGCACCGGCAAGACCACGTTGATCCATTCTCTTCTCCAACAGCTCCACGACGGCCACACGCACTTCGCGTTTGTCTTTACGCTCGTCACCAGTTTAAAGGACTTGCTGCGCTCCGTGTGCGAAGATTTTGGCCTCGTACCTCTCAGCGACGGGCAAAAGGATCTGCACGACTATCTTGCCCAGCTGAATCAGTTTCTTCTGGAATCGTATCGCAAGGGCGACAACGTCGCGCTGGTGATCGACGAGGCGCAGAATCTTTCCCCCGAGGTGCTCGAAGGCGTGCGGCTTCTTTCCAACTTCGAGACTTCCGAAGACAAGGTGTTGCAGATCCTTCTGGTGGGACAGCCCGAGCTGTCGGCGCGTCTCAACCGGCCCGAGTTGCGCCAGCTCAAGCAGCGCATCGCCTTGCGGTATCATTTAAACCCGCTGAACTTGGGCGAAGTCAAGGAGTATATCGCCAAACGGCTTGAGATCGCGGGCGGGCGCGCCTCGATATTCCCGGCTAAGACGGTGGAGGCCGTGAATGCTTATTCGGGCGGCGTCCCTCGTCTCATCAATATTCTTTGCGACAACGGCATGCTGACCGCTTACGCGTTGGGCAAGCGGAGCGTCGAGGTCGGTATGATCGAAGAGACCGCGCGAGACCTGAACCTCGCCATTTTGCCTGGCAGGAGCGCGGCTGCCGATGCCGAGATAATTCCAATCAAGCTCTGGGAGGCATCGCCTCCCACGCCGGCCGAGAGAAGTTCCAATGTTACCGACGTCGTCGAAGTGAAAGTGCAGGCTGACGCGGCTAGGGAGCCGCCCTCTACGAAGTCCGAGCCCGTTTTCAAACCGGAGATAGAGCCGATCCCTGCTCCTAAACCGGAGGTACCACCGGCCGCCTCGGCTCCCGAACCGCCCGCCGCCGATGTAGAGCCATCCTTTATAGTGCTCGAGCCCGTTTTCAAACCGGAGATAGAGCCGGTCCCGGCTCCCAAACCGGAGGCACCACCGGCCGCCTATGATGTAGAGCCCTCTATGAAGCCTGAGCCGGTTTTCAAACCGGCGGAAGCACACGCACAGCCAACCTTGGTGAGGCCAGCCCCCGCTCCTAAACAGCCCATCGCCGAAGAGCTGAAAAGAGCGGTTAGCGGGCATCCTGTTCCGCCGCCGAATTCCGCCGCGCGGGCAGGCGAATCCAAAATGGAGACGGTGCCGCCCAGATCTCTTTCCTTCATGATTTCCGCGCTCACGGAAGCGATGGGGCCCATGGCGCCGTTGGTCGTGCGCGAGCAGATCGATGCTATGGGCGAATCGCTGCAGGCGTTTCCGAAGCAAAAGCTCCGACGGCTCGTCGAGGTCACGAGCCGCGAGATTCTCAGCGAAACGTTGAGGGACGATTTTGTGAGTCTCATGTCGGAAGAGATCCGCACGATGCATCCAGGCAAGGAGGAGCGATGAACCAGGAATGGCCCTCTTCTCAAGGCCAAAAGCCCGCGGGAGCGCCAAGAGCGGCGCCGCGGCGGCTGGGGCTCAAGTGGAAGATCATCAGCGGCCTGCTCGGCGGAGTTCTGTTGTTCGGCATTCTCGTTCTTCTGGTCGTGAATCATCAGATGAGCCGGGTGTTGAGAAATCAGTTGGATCTGCGGGCTCTGGACATCGCGACCAACTTGAGCGATAGCGCCGCCGCGCACGTGCTCAAAGGCAATGCCTTGGAGTTGTCTGCGTTGGTTTCGAAATATTCGCTGCTTCCGGGCGTCGCGTACACTCTGGTCAGGGATGGAAAAGGGAAAGTGATCGCCCACAGCCTGGGAACTCTGCCGCAGGAGCTGCGCGAATCTTCCACGCCGCTTAGCCAGCGACAGGCGAGCCAACGCGAGCTCCCCTTCCGGGGACGGAGAGTCTACGAAACTACCGCTCCCATCCTCGAAGGACGAATAGGGAACGTGTCCGTGGGCATTTGGACCCACACCGTCGAAGACGAGATCCGGCGCACCATTCTTCCCCTCGTCGGCGTCATTTTAATCGCCCTGGCGGCGAGCCTATTATTCGCTGTTCTAGTCACGCAGGGGATTACTGGCCGCGTTCTGCGGCTTAAAGAGCTCGCGGATAAGGTCAGCCTGGGCGATCTCGAAACCCCCGTGGGCATCGAGTCGAACGACGAGATCGGAGACCTGGCGCATGCTCTCGAGCGGATGCGCGCGAGCTTAAAGGCGGCGATGGCGCGTCTCAGCCGAACATGAAGAAGGCGAGAGGCATGAGGCGAGAGGCGCGAGTAAGAAATGAGAGAAAAACGTTCTTAACTCATGCCTGTCGCTTCGCGCCTCACGCCTGGCTTCAGGTTTTGAAATCCGGGTAACCGACCTTGGCGGCTTTTTCTTTGTAATCCTTCACCAGATCTTCTCTAGGTACTTCAGGCACCCATGCCGCTTCGGTGAAGCTCCAGAGCGTAAACGGATGCGCGCCGAGCGCGTAAAGTTTCCCGTAATCGCGGTTGCGAAGCGCCTCGCGCTCTTCGTCGGTAAGTTTTAGCTTCTCGCCGTTCTGCCACTTTTCCACGTAGGCGCCCGGATTGCTCTTGTACTCTTTCTCCGCCGCTTCGCTCATGTTGACGTGATGGATGAATTTGTTCATCAGATATTTGCTCATGGGGACCCTCTAGCACCTAATTGTTGTCCGTCTTGTGTCAGGCGCTTGATTCGAGTAAAAGAGCGGCGCCACAATGAGATCGGCGCTCCTGATTCCAGGATATATGGTCCTCTCGGACTTGTCCTGACGCCCTGGGACAAGGATCTCTAACCCAGTTTTTGGACCCGTGGTCACCGCTCGACTCCTATCTTCCTTCACCGACCGCTGCGGAGTCAAGGGCCTTCAATTGGCGAGCAGTAGATTGTCAGCCGCCGTCGTCGTAAGAGTTCATCACACGCTGCAGACGATCGTGCAGGCCGTCGAGTTCCTTCTGGAGCTTCTTGCTCTTCGAGTGATTCGCTTCGGCTGCAATGTAGCCCAGCAGATCGTCGAGATCATCCAGCGTGAACTTACCTACGAGGCCGCCGCCCGACCCGGGCTTCGGCTTCAGGCGCTCGACATATTCGGGGTCCGCAAACGTGTGATCCCGCACGAGCTCGGCGTCTCTGGCGCTAAAAGAGACCTCTATCGTTTCCTCGTAGGCAATTCGCTTTCGCTGCATCACCAACAATGCGCTGCGGTTCGGCAATGATTCACAAGCTGAACTTTGCCGTCAGCAGGAGTTCTCAGTAGTCGTAAATCGATGCGTGGGAAGGAAAGACTCCCGACTCGTTTTCTACGACCTAATGTTTCCCGCCTTGATGCCCATCCTGCTGCGCCGGCTTCGGCCCATAGCCGCGCTGTTTCACTTTTTACAAGTCTCAACGAATGGCTAGGCCGCTGGCTTTCCAGCAGTTCGCTTGTGTCGATTGTTCGGTGCCTTCCGCACGCGCCGCGTGTGGCCGGCAGCAGCTTCGGCTGCGTCTGCCAACAAACGCAGCGCTCGGTTTACTGAGTTTGTATCTGGGAATATGTTTGTCAGGTCTGGTTCGATCAGGACAAGATTGGTCCCGGCAAGTGCCTGTTCGTAATACTTGCCGCGGACTCCACCCTTGAGTTTTGAGAGGTCATATTCCGGCCGCAACTCATCAACTTGCTTATTGGTAAAGGCCTTCTTCATACTGCTTGCGCTCCTTTCGAGTCGCCTTTCGTGCATTGATGATTCGGGTACGAATTCCTCGCTTACAGTGTGACACAAACACAACGCGATTTTTCGTGGTCAATCCGATGGTGATTTCCCGATCCTCTTCGTCGGAGTGGTCAGGATCGGGAAAGGTTATGGCCAAAGGATCTAAGAACACGGTTGCCCCTTCTTCAAAAGAGACGCCGTGCTTGCGTCGATTCGCTTTTGCCTTTGCCGGATCCCACTCATAGATCACGGTGTCAAGATAGCACGGCCGAATCGAGAAGCCGAACGGAAGCCCGGGAGTCTCCACCCGGCGCCGTGGCCGGCCAGTGGCTGTTGCTTTAACGGTGAGAAAAAAAAGTTGCCAAGAAAAAGGTTCCTGACGCTTTTTACCGATCCCAGTAGCAGGATCAGTGCGCCGCGATTACTGCCCAGACCATTACGTGTCCTCCGGTTCCTTCACAGCCTCCGTACTCTCGCGTTTCACCTGCTTGGCGATACGCTTCTGTTCTTTCTTCGCATTCTGCTGCGAGATGAGTTCCTCAAGGGAAAGCACTTTTGCGGGGCGTGGCACTCCGAAGCGCTTGAGGTAGATCTCTTCGATGAACTGAGGGAGCGGCAGCTTCCACGGTTCTTGGCGATGGTTGGCCAGCCCTCCAAACTTCTTCGGGTTGAGTCCCAACTCTCTCGCCATCTGTATGTGAGCATGCGTGAGGTGGAACTTCTTTCGCGCTTCGAACCAAGGGAGCAAATTCTGTGGGATATGTGCTCGCGGCATACTCGGTAATACTCTGTGCCCTGAGCGGAATTGTAACGATGGTTCGTGAATACGTCAGGGGGTTCAAATCCGGGCTTGCATCAGTAAATGAAACTCTTTATTGGGCGACTATTTGATTTGGCCGCTGGCGACACCTCGATCAAGGCGAGATTCGTATTTATGAAACTCAGAGATAGCAGTGGCCGGTAGCCACTGCCACGGATTGCTTTCCCTCACCGCGACTGGCGGCGGGAAGCAGCCGTAGAGCCTATTCAAAGCCTCGCGGTAACTGGGGTAGATCGAGGCGTCGTACTGTTCGTAGAGCGCGGCCCTCCGCGAGGGATCCTTCAAAGTCAAGTCGAGCGCAAGGTGATGGCTGCTCAGGACGGCGGCTTTCAAAGCAAGAACGTGTGAATACATGGCATACAGTTGCGGCAGTCTCGGTCCGAGACCAGCCTTGTTCGAAGAAAGCTCGAACGCGACCCAATCGGCTTCTTTGAGTGGGGCGTTAGAGTAGTCAGTGCGGTCTGGCAAGCAACCACAGTCGAGAATGGCGGTCAGTGACCGTACCTGGGACCGGAACTGGTTCGCGGTTTCTTGCAGGTCGAACCTTGATACGAGAAGGCGAAACACATGCCACGTTTGTTTCGCCTTCGCATCCTTCTGGAAGCGAGGACCATCAAGCTGCGACAGCAGCTCGAGGCGAGTGTTCTGAAACTCAGCCAAACTTTGGGCCCCAGAGAAAAGCGACATGGGAAGTTGTAGATGAAAGAGTGAGGACCCTAAGGCGGTCGGCTTCAAGTTCCGCCCGCAGTTTTTCGAACTTTCCGCGTTCATCCGCGATCTTCTGGTCAACACGTGAGCTGATGTAGGCCGGAATACCGAGGAGTCCCCCGACTGTAACAAGAGTCAGGAAGACGGTCAGGGTGGCCCACATCTTCGACCGCAACTGATCCCACAAACGATACTGAACGAGCTCCCAGGCGTCTTTGCTCAACGCAGGGATGGTCGGCGAAGCTTCAGCTACCGTCGCTGCCGGTTGGGGCTTACCTGTGTGTTCCAGTTCCTTCATAGCTTCACCTCCGTCGAAAACGAAAGCATTATAGCGGGAAAGACTACTGCTGGCCAACAGTTAAAGATAAGCATGTGAGTGCCTCGGCTCAGCTTGCATCCCATCTGAAAAACGGGATCGCCGGGTCAGTAGATGCACGCATCCAATATGGAAAGCACTTCGAATAACAACTGGTCAGATGCTTTCCCGATGCGCCTGGCATCACGTGTGCGGAAGTCAACAGACTTTACCTGCTCGACCATTACGAAGCCGGTAACGTTTTTCTCTCTCGAAAGGGCAACGTGGAAGGGGAAGTTCCGGTGCGTCGTGGTGACTGGGCATACAATTGCCATCCCTGTATGCCTATTGAAGAGATCATTGCTGACAACAAGCGCCGGACGACGCCCCTTCTGTTCGTGCCCAGATTGAGGATCGAAACTGATTGCAATCAAATCCCCTTTTCTCGGAACGTACTCTGGCATCTACCAGACCTCTTTGCCGACCGGTTTCCCCCAATCCAGTTCCTTCACCCGATATTCCTTGGGGATGCGCGCGACAAGTCGTCGCAGGCTGTATCGGCCTCGCATCCTTTTGACAGGAGCCAATACAATGGTGCCGTCCCGGACCACCACGTCCACCTCCTCTCCGACGGAGATCTTCACATCCTCCAAGACTCGTTTACTTAAGCGAAGGCCCTGACTGTTACCCCACTTCTGCACCTTGGTAACCATGTTGTACCTCCCTTGGCTATCCGAAGTGTAGCCACCGGTCGTCACACTGTCAAATCCAGATCGGCTCGCGGGAGCTGGGAATCGTTCTTACTTACAGCACATCCCACCTGAAAAACGGGATCGCCGGGAAGCCGGCGTCGAGGCCTTCGGCGTAAGCAGGTTTGCCCGCTTTCGCCACGCCCATCATCATGATGAAGTTCAAAAACCCGTGCGTCATGTTGCCGGACTGCTTCAACTGATCGAACGAGCAGTGATTCACCGCGCCGTTGACGTCGCCCTGGGAGATCCAGCCGACGGCGGAGGCGTCGAAGTTCGGGTCCATGAGCTTGCGCTCGAACTGTTTTGGCCCGCCGACTTCGAGCGAGAGATGGCCGCTGACCAGAACTGCAATCCGTTTATTGGTCTGGAGATTCTCGATCACGGAGCGGATCGCCTGGCCGACTTCGTAAAACCTTTTCGGCCGCGGCAGCGGCGGCGCGATGCAGTTGGTGAGAATCGGCACGATCGGCAGGTCCATCTCAGGCCTGACGAACGTGAGCGGTACGATGATGGAATGGTCGATCGTAAGCTCGTTGGAGTAAGCGAAGTCGACGCCCTTGTCGAAGGCGCCTTCCATGATCGCGTCGGAGAGTTCTAAATCGCCTGGCACGCGGTGAGTCGGCAGGCCGAACTCGCGGATCTCGTCGTAGAATGTGCCGTTGTAGGCATCCATCTTGCCGATCATGAAGGCCGGCATGTTGTCCATGAAGAACTGGTGCAGATGATCGTTGCCGATAGCGACGAGAACGTCGGGCTTCGCCTGCGCGAGCTTCTCGCGCATCATGTCGATGCGCTCAATGACCTTCGCGCATCCGGGCGGCCGGTTCGCCTGTTTGAAGAGGCGGGGCATGAAGGGATTGTGCGTGATGCCTATTATCGAAACGATCTGTGCCATGGATTTTCTCCTTTGCGTAGTCTTTCTTAACACGCAAGATTTAGGCGTGTAAACCAGTTCGTCATGCCCGCGAAAGTGGGCATCCAGGCGAGCAGAGGAGGCAATCGAATATCCAAAGGACTGGATTCCCGCGTGCGCGGGAATGACGGAAGGGGAGGGCGATAGTTCTAAGGCTCGAGAATAATTTTTCCCACGATCTGTTTTTCTTCCATGATCCGGTGCGCGGCGGCGGCTTCGCCGAGCGGCATCGTACGGTCGATGATCGCGCGCACTTTTCCGGCGGCCGCGGCGTCCAGAGCGCGCTCGACGTCGCGGCGGTTCGTGCCGGCCGCGCCGATGATACGCATGCGGCGTAAATACAGCCGCTTCACGTCGAGCGCGACTTGTCCGCCGCCGTGGCCGCCGGCGGTGACGAGCCGTCCCGCCCAGGCGAGGCTGTTAAAAGCTCCCGGCCAGAGCGTGGGGTCGGCGATATTTTCGAAGACCACGTCTACGCCGTGAGCGTCGGTTATTCTCATGACTTCTTTCGCCAGATCCTGCGCTCGATAATTAACGCCGAAGTCGGCGCCGTAACCGAGCGCCAGCGCGACGCGCTCGTCCGAACCCGCGCCGGCGATGACTTTCGCGCCGAGCATCTTCGCGACTTGCACGCCGGAACTGCCCAAAGCGCCAACCGCTCCCATAACCAGGACCCACTCGCCTGCTTTAACGTCCGCCTTGTTGACGAGGAGGTTAAAGGCCATCGGGAAATGGCGCGTGATCACCGTAGCTTCGGGGAATGAGAGACGATCGGGGATTGTGAAGGCGTTTTTTGCCGGCACCGCGACGTACTCCGCGTAGCCGCCCCAGCGATGGACGCCGATGTGGCGGCTCTTGGCGCAATTGGCCTCCTCGTTCTCGCGGCAGTAACGGCATTCGCCGCAGGAAATCATCGAAACGACGGCGACGCGCTCGCCGATCCTCGACGGCGCTATCCCTTCGCCGGCAGCGACGATCACGCCTGCCGGATCGACGCCGAGGACCAGCGGCAAGCGTATGTCGGAGGGGTATTTGCCCGAGCGGACGACGAGGTCGAGCGTGCGGTTGACGGACACCGAATGAACCTGCACCAACACTTCGCCCGCAGCGGCGGAAGGCGCAGGAACATCCTCCAGGCGGAGAACCTCCGGAGGACCGAACTCTCGAAGGACAACAGCCTTCATCTACATGTTATTCGGCTATTCGTATGAATAAGCACTATGGCTCAGTTCGCACTTCGACGCGCCTGTCCTGAGCAAACCAGCCGTATCCTTCGACAAGCTCAGGACGAACGGCTGGTTTGTCGAAGGGCTCAGTGCGAACGGAACAAGAAAATTGCCGTTCGTGGTGAGCCTGTCGAACCACAACGGCGCTGGCGACTTAATGTTACACCCTACTTACTTAGCCGGCCGCGACCCAGGCGGTAAGGATGGACGGCGTCTCGGGTAGAATCGGCTCCCAGGAATTGCCGCGGTCTCGGGTTGCGTAGAATGCGCCCTTGCCTCTCTGCTTGGGGTCGAAGCCATAACCGCGCGCGCCATCGCCCATACCGGCGAAAACGGTTTTCGCATCCGCAGGGTGAGGCACCAACACCCAGGGCACCCACGGCATCTCGTCGGGCAGGCCCTCGATTGAAGTCCGCCAGTTCTCGCCGCCGTCGTCGCTTAAAAGAATGACGCCTTCAGGCGCCCTTTGCTCGTCCCACCACACGCCCGGAGATCCTTTCGCGCCGCCGAGCAGCATTCGATTCCCCGGCAGGAACATCCATTCATGAGAGTAGCTGTAGCGATCCGTGTCCGCCCACGGCATTCCGGTCTCGGCGCGGCGCCATTGGCGACCGGCATTGTCGCTGCGGAAAAATCCCCGCGCCGAAGAGACGTAGTAGCACTCTCGGCTGCCCGGATAGTTGCGCAGGTAATGCATGTCCGGATACGAGATGCCGGAGCTGATATCTTCCCATGTCCGGCCGCGGTCTTTGCTGACGACCACTCCGCCGTGTTCCAGGGTGACGAAAAGCAGGTCGGCGTCGTCGGGGTGGATGAAGATGTAGCGCACGTGAGGGAACTCGATGCCCTTGAGCCGCTCCGGCACGGCCCACTTTGCCTTTGCCTCCTCGGGGAGCTGAAGAAGGCCGTCCAACGGCTCCCACGTGTTCCCGCAATCTTCGCTGCGGAACAGCCGGATAGGGCCGATGCCGGCGTAGACGACGCGCTCGTCGCGAACATCGACGGTGAACGTCCGTACGTCGCCATCGAGTATCTTCTTCCAAGTCCGGCCCCCGTCTTCGGTGCGGTAGCCGCCATCAAAGGCTACGGCGGCGAAAACGATTTCCGGCCTGCGGCGGCAGCCGGTCAAATCTTCCAGTGTCCGCCCGGCGAAGAATTCCCCGCGCGTCGTCATCGAGCCGGAGCGCGATTCGACCATCCTCAGGCCGCCATTGAACGCCAGGTAGTAAAGTAGCGGCTCTGGCATAAAGCCCTCGCTTCAGTTTTTATGAATCACTTTCTTGCGCTCAGAGCGGCGAAGATCTTCTCGGCCGTTATGGGCAGTGACGTGATTCTCGCGCCGACGGCGTCCGCGACCGCGTTCGCGACCGCCGCGGCGACGGGCACGTTGGCCACTTCGCCGATGCTCAAGCTGTTATAAGGACCGGGACCGTTCGGGACCGTCTCGAGCACGGCGGTCTTCAGCGGCGGGATATCCTGAATCGTCGGGATCTTGTACTCGCCGAAATTCGCCGTGGTGACTTTGCCGTCGTCGATCATCAGATGCTCGGTCAAGGCATAGCCCAATCCGAAAACGATTCCGCCGTCGATCTGCCCCTGATGCATGAGAGGGTTGATGACTTTTCCCGTCGTGTGCGCGGAAACGAACTGCCTGAGCTCGACCTGACCCGTCTCCGGGTCCACGTGAACCTCGGCGATCTGGGCGGCGACGGAGGCTTCATGCGACTTTCCCGCCTGCTTGTAATGGCCCTTGGCGTGGATCGGTGATCCTTTAGCTTTCACGATCTCCGCAAAGCTCAGGCGTCGTTTGGCGCGCCGCTGAGTGACAAAACCGTTTGCCAAGGCAAGCTCCTCGGCAGCGACTCCCATGCGCTCCGCGGCGACCCTAACGATCTCTTCCCGGGCTTTTGCGCCCGCCTCGTAAGCGGCATTGCCGTACACTCGCGTGGCCCGGCTCCCGCCGACGCCTCCGTCGCTCGGCACGGCACTGCTATCGAGCTGCTTCAGTTGCAGCGACTTCGCCGGTAGTTTGAGCTCCTCTCCCACCACTTCACATATCACGGTAAGCACGCCCGCCCCTTGATCGACGACGGGCGAAGAAACCGTCACCTTTCCTTTCTCATCGATCTTCACGAAAACGGTTCCCTCGCCGCCGCTCGGGCTCCACTCGGAAAAAGCCAGGCCGCGGCCGACGTTCTTTGGCTTTGACTTTCGAAATCCGGACAAGGCGATCGCCTTGTCCAGCGCCTCTACGGCCTTGATGTGCTCAACCGTGTGACCAACCGGCGCCACGTCGCCGTCGCGCAGCAAATTCTTCCTCTTGAACTCCGCGGGGTCCATCCCGAGCTTTCTCGCCACGATGTCCAACTGGCTTTCCGTGGCAAAAAATCCCTGCGGATCGCCGGGCGCGCGCATGTGACCGCACGGCACCTTGTTGGTGTAAACCACTTTTTCTTCGATCAGGCAGTTGGCAATTCTGTAGGGGCCGGCGCAACCCTGCGCGCCCATGAGATATCCGACGGGTTTCATCGCCCCATAAGCGCCGCTGTCGAAGATAAATTCCATGTGGTGCGCGAGAATGGCCCCGTTTTTCTTGACGCCCGTTTTGACTCTGATCATCGAGGGGTGCCTGGGGTTTCCCGCGACCAGCTCTTCACCGTAATCCATGATGATCTTCACCGGTCGGCCGCTCTTCAGCGAAAGGAAGTAACAGACCGGGACGTCCATGGGCCCGCCCTTGCCGCCGAAATCGCCGCCGATATGAATCGGGTGGAAGATCAGTTTTTCCTTCGGGACGTTGATGGCGCTGGAAAGCTGCTCGCGCACGGCGAACGGCGTCTTGCTGCAAGCCCAGATCTCCGCCCCGCCGGATGGGTCCGCCTTGGCGACGCAGGCGTGAGGCTCCAGATAGGATTGGTGGACGACCTGAGTTTCGAAAGTATTCTCGACGATGATATCGGACTGTCGAAAGCCCTCCGCGGGATCTCCTTTGCCCCAGGAGAGGTAGACAAAGACATTGCTCGGCGCCTTCAGTTCGACGGGCAGTCCTTTATAGGACAGAACCTGAGGATGAAGCAGAGGCGCGTTGGATTGCATGGCGGCCAGGGGGTCGAGCAGTGGGTCCAGCTCCTCGTACTCGACCTCGATAAGATCGACGGCTCGCTCGGCGGCCTCTTCGCTTTCCGCAGCGACCGCCGCCACTTTTTCGCCGATAAATCTGACCAAGCCATCGGCAAGGATCGGCATGTCATAAATCTTCCGGCCGATTCTCAATCCCGTTACGTCCGGTCCGGTGATCACGGTCTTGACGCCGGGAACCTGGAGCGCCTTGCCGATGTCGATCCGCTTGATGTGCCCGTGGGCGATCGGACTTCTCAGAACCTTGCCCCAAAGCATTCCGGGAAGGCTCACGTCCACGGTATACACCGCCGCGCCGGTAACTTTTTCTTCGCCTTCAACTCTAGGCGTCGGCCTGCCTACGACTCGAGTCATCAACTTACCTCTCTTAACGATCTTTGATGCCAGGGATCACGCCCCGACCCCACTCTTGCAGGACTTGATTATAGATCGCTTCGGGCGGCGTCAGCAGCAGACGCTTGACTCCTGCCGCAGCCAGTTCGCGGACGCGCACTACACATTCCTCCGGCGTCCCGGCGATCGTGAAGCGCCGGACCAAATATTCCGTGACGAGATTCGGATCGATTCTTTCTTCCAGCGGCTTCGAGATGTCGAAGCCGGCCATGAAGCGCTTCACGCCGCCGAGCTCTTCCGGAGGAACGGTCTCCAGCGTGAAGCGGAAATTGTGGTGCGCGCGATTGGCGAGACGGGAGCGCACGAGGTTTCTTGCCTTGGCGCCGTCGTCGTCCACCGAGATCATCCCCGCCGGCATGACGTCGATCTCCTTCGGGTCGCGTCCAACCTCGCGCGCGCCTTCGGCGATCCGCTCGCGCGCCCAGTCGAGAACTTTGAGATCGAAGCCGGTGCCGAGGATCACGCCGTCGGCGACTCTTCCCGCGACTTTAAGACTCCGCGGCCCTTCGGCGGAGATGTAGACCGGCACCGGCAGCTTGCCGACGCGGAGATTCACTTTTCCTCTCGCGCGTTCTTTGCCTCCCGCGACGGCAATGGATTGGCCGCGCACGAGATCGCGAATCGTCTGCAAGCCGCGCTCGAACTCCGCCAGCTTAGTCGCGCTGCGCCCGAGGCTATAGACCGGCCCGTCTCCCGTGCCGAGTCCCAAGACCGCGCGCCCCTGAGATATTTCATTCACCGTGGCGGCGGAGTTCGCGAGGACGCTCGGGTCGCGGTAGACCATGTTGCTGACGGCGGTGCCGAGGCGAAGGCGCTTGGTCTCAACGGCGCAGAGCGCCAGGACTTGAAAGGGATCGAGAGAGTTGAGCTGGCTGTCCGCGAAGAAGATGCCGTCGAAGCCTGCGGCTTCGGACGCACGCGCGCGCTCCAGCGCCTGCGTTATCGTTCTCGCCGAGCCATGAAGATGAAGTTCCATGTGGGACCGTTGAAAAAGACGTTTGGCACCCTTCGACAGGCTCAGGGTGAACGAAAAACTTACCGACCTGTCACCGTTCGTGCTGAGCTTGTCGAAGCACAGTTAAAATCTGTTTTCAACGGTTCAGCGCGACAAATTTTTGAAGAAGCCGCTCTTTTCAAGCTCGTTATAGAAAGTGGCGTCGATAAATTCCTCGGCCTTGCGCCCCTTCGCCCTGGGATCCGTCTCCGCGGTTTGTGCGATAATGGTTTCGATCGCCTTGTAGGGTAGCCTCGGCGGTCTTTCGATAAAGTTCGTGGCGTATTCGTAGGACGATTCCAACGTTTCGCGGTCTTGAGTGCGCGTCCACTTCCCGATCGCTTTGATACCCAGTTCTTTGTCGCGAAACAGGCGATCTACGGCCTCGCTATAGGCCATCAGATACCGCTTCACGGTCTCGCGATCTTTCTTGACGGTCGAACGGGTCGAAACGAGACTCGTGGTCGGGTAAGCGATCCCTTCTTTGGCGAAGTTGGCGAGCATGGCGTAACCGGCTTTCTTGGCCTTATAATCGCCGGGCGAAGACAGTATTCCTCCCTGGACGATCCCGGCCTGCATCCCGGCAAGAATCTCCGGCTGCCCTCCCATTTGGAGAATTTTTACATCGCGATCGGGTTCCATGCCCCACTTCTTTAGCAATAAGCGCAAAGAGCCGTCCGTCGATGCGCCGTAGCGGGTAATTCCCAAGGCTTTGCCTTTCAGGTCTTCTTGCCTTTTGATTGCCGGCTGGACGAAAAGGTAGAAGGACGGAACGTTGACCACGCCTCCAATGATCACAATGTCGCCGCCCGCAAGATTCACGTTAACGATATTGCCGCCGGCCAGAGCTAACGTGAACTCGCCCGCAATAATCGCTTGGGCCACTCTGCTGCCGCCGGCCACATAAACCGGATCGACGTAAAGGCCGTGCTTTTCAAAAATCCCGGCATCCTTGGCGAGGTAAAAGCCCGTTTGCGTCGCGCTGATGGCGCTGTAAGCGACGGCGATCCGCTTCGTTTGCGCATAAAGCGGCTGAATGAAAGAGAGGACCAACAGCGCCGAAAGAGTTGCCAATTTTTTCATGACAGACTCCTTTCTTTTTGCGACAGTGAAGGTGCGTTTCTCATAACATAGAAAGCCGGATTCGCCAATGGCAGGCCGACGGTCTCAAAGTGTGTTGACAACGCCGCTACGGCGGCATAAGAGACGACTGTTCGCTGTTCCGAAAACGAGGGGAGCAGGCCGGATGAAAGTCGAAGAGATCCAGGCGAAAAGCGAAAGCTGGAACGTGCGGCTGGTCGCCCACCACGATCTCAACGGCCACGGCGACGGCATGCAGTTGCTGAAGAACGGCCGTTACGTTTACATCGCCCACCTCGGAACTTCGCCGATGGCGCTCACGATCGTGGACGCCGCCGACCCCGCGGACCCGCGCGTCGTTAACCAGATGCCGCACCCGTCCAATACACATGCGCACAAGGTGCAAATTGCCGGGGATATCCTGATCCAAAATCAAGAGCGCCCCTACTTCGATAAAACGCTCGGCGCCAGCGTGCCCAATGAGGCCGGCATCCGCATCTACAGCATCGAGAAGCCGGCCGAGCCGCGCGAGATCGGCTACATGAAAATTCCCGGCAAGGGCGTGCACCGCATGTGGTTCAGCGACGGCCAATACGCGCACGTCGGCGCGATGATCCTTGGCATCAAAGAGCGCGCGTATCTCATCGCGGATATTTCAAATCCTTCCAATCCCAGGCAGGCCGGCGTGTGGTGGATTCCCGGAACGAAAGAGGGCGAGGAGACGCCGCCGGAATGGACGCCGTTTCCCGGCGAGCATTTCCACGTGCACGGAATCATTCCCGACGGTCATCGGGCTTACGTCGCCATGGTGGACGCCGGCATGGCGATTCTCGACATCTCCGATGTGAGCAAGCCGAAGACGATCAGCCGCATCGACTGGAGCCCGCCCTTCGGCGGCTACGCGCACACGACCTTGCCGCTGCCAGGAAGAAAGCTCGTCGTCGCCGTCGACGAGTCGGTCAAGTACGATTGCCAGGAAGGGGAGAAGCGCGTCTGGCTGATCGATGTCCGCGAGGAAAGAAATCCGGTGATCGTCGGCACGTGTCCGGTGCCCGAAGGCGATTTCTGCAAGCGCGGGCTCCGCTTCGGGCCGCACAACGTGCACGAGAACGGGCCCGGATCGTTCCAGAGCGAGAACATTATCTTCGTCACTTACTACAACGCCGGCCTCCGCGTCTTCGACATCAGAAATCAGTACCGCCCGGAGGAAGTAGGTTTCTTTATTCCGCCGCCGCCCGAAGGGCAGAAGGCGCCGATGTTCAACGACCTCTACGTCGATGCGGACGGGCTGATCTATGTCACCGACCGGATCAAGGGCGGTCTGTACATCCTGGAATACACCGGACCGAAGATTCAGTAACGCCGCAATTAGGAGACGGGATATGAAACGCTTCACATTCCTGCTCATGAGCATCGCCGCTCCGCTGCTCTTCGCCAAGCAGCTCCCCGCCGCGTCCGTGTCGAACATGGAGCAGTTGATCGCCGCGGCGAAAAAAGAGGGGACGTTGGAGCTGCTCGCCCCTTCGACGCTCGGCCCGAAAGGCGCCCAGGCTCTCGGCGCGGGCTTCAATCAAAAATACGGTCCCGGCATCAAGGTGAATTATAGCCCGTCGAACAACATGGTCGGCGACGTCGCCAAGATAGTAACGCAGGGCGCCGCCGGCGCGCCGCCGGAGTGGGACCTTATGGTCGTTACCGACGCGCACCACGCGACGCTGTGGCTCAGAAAACTGCATCAGCCGTTCGACTACGCGAAGCTCGGCATCAATCCCAAATGGACGCAGTACGACAACGGGACCATCATTCTCGCCAACCAGTTCGTCTATCCCGCGTACAATAAAACCAGTCTGCCGGCGAAGGACGTGCCGGCCAAGTGGGAAGACCTCCTCGATCCCAAGTGGAAAGGCAAGCTCGGCATGTCCACGACCACGCATCATCTGGCGCGGCTCGCGGCCGGCGCCTGGGGCGAAAAGCAAACCACCGAGTACGTCAGGGCTCTGGCCAAGCAGGGGCTGATTCTAGGCACGATGGGATCGCTCTACGGGAGGCTCCTCACCGGAGAAATCCTCGGCATCGCGACGCTGACGGACAGCTACATCAATACGGCGAAGCAGAGCGGCGCGCCGATCGTTCACGCCGATAAGATCGAGCCGGTGATATCGCCCGCGTACAACGCCGGCGTGCCGAAAGGCGCGGCGCATCCCAACGCGGGCGCGCTGTTCGCGATTTTCTTGACGACGGCCGAAGGGCAGAAGCTCTGGGAAGAATACGGCGGGCAGACCTCCGCCTTTATCCCCGGGACGACCGCGTACAAGTACGCGCAGGGGAAAAAGGTGCTTTACATGAGCCCCGACCAGGCCGAGATGATCGACCGGCTGTCCACCGAATACGGAAAAATTCTGGGCTTCCAGTGAGAGAAGAAAGATTTGGCCGGCTTGGTTAAATTGCGCGTCAACGTTTTCAACGTGGACGCGGCGCTGAGCGTCGGCCGCGGGGGCGGGCTCTTCGCCGCGGGCGGTCTCGACGTCGAGATCACGATCACGCCGAACTCGACGGACCAGATGCGCGGCCTCGGCCGCGGCTCGTGGGAGATCGTCTCCACCGCTTTCGACAACGTCCTCGGCTGGTCGGGGCGGGAAGGCGCCGAGATCGTCGCCGTCGCGCAAGTGGCGCAAGGAATCGTCCTGCCGATTTTCGTTCGCCCGGAAATTCACGACTGGAAAGATCTCCGAGGGAAACGGCTCGCCGTCGACGCCGTCGATACGGCCTATGCTCTGGTGTTGCGCCGGATTCTCCTCGCGCACGGTCTCGATCTCGAGCGGGGAGATTACGAGCTCGTGGCCGTCGGCGCCACTGGCCATCGCCTCGATTCGATGGACCGCGGCGAGACTTTCGCCGCGATCTTGAACGCGCCGTGGGAGGGCAAGGCGTCGGCGGCCGGCCACCGGCGGCTGGCCGACCATCGCGAAGTCCTTCCCGACTATCCCGGCGGCGTCTTCGCGGTCGCGCGGAAATGGGCCGGTGAAAACCGTGAGCTGCTGGTGAGATTTCTGCGCGTCTGGAACGACGCTCTCCGCTGGACTCACGATCAGAGAAACCGGGCGGAAGCGATCAGAGTCGTCGGCGCCGATCAGGCGGTGGACGAGAAGCTTGCCGGCGCGCGCCTCGCCCAGTTGCACCCGGACGGGCAGTTGAATATGGAAGGCCTGCGCATCGTTCTCGACCTCCGCGCCGGCGTCGGTCTCACGCCGACGATGGGAAAAGATATAGAGCGCTACTACGACGCGAGCTATTACCGGGAAATTTAGGATGATGTCTCAATCAAATCGGGTTCAAGGAGGAAAAGCATGAAGAGCGTCAGGCGGATTCGGATTTTTTATGCGACGGTATTGATGGTCTCAAGCTGGTCCGGATCGGTTGCCGCCGCGCCGGTCGACGATCTCATCGCCGGCGCCAAGAAGGAAGGCGTCATCGAATTCTACGGCCCTTCGACGTTGGGCCCGGACGGCGCGCAGGCTTTAGCCGCGGCCTTCAACAAAAAATATGATCTGAAGGTCAAATTGAACTACAGCGCCTCCGGCAACATGACGCGCGACACCGCCAAAGTCGTCGGGCTTTCCGCCTCGGGACAGCCGCCGGAGTGGGACATCATGGTCGTCACGGACGCTCATCACGGCTCGCTCTGGCTGAGAAAGTTGCAAAAACCTTTTGACTACACCACCCTCGGCGTCGCGAAAAGCCGCATCGAGTACGATAACGGCACGGTTTCGGTCGCCAATCAGTTCGCGCTCCCGGCCTACAACAGCAAGATTCTGCCGGCCAAAGACGCGCCGAAAAAATGGGAAGATCTGCTCGATCCGAAATGGAAAGGCAAGCTCGGCGTCATCAATTCGACGCACCACTGGGGGCGCTTGGCCGCCGGACCATGGGGCGAAGAGAAAACGATCGATTTCGTAAAAAAACTTTCCGCCCAGAAGCCCATTCTGACCCGAGCGGGGGAAATGGCGCAACGGTTGATTTTGGGCGAAGTGCTCGTCTCGGCGACTTTGCAAGACAGCCAGCTCCACGAGGCGAAGGAGTCGGGCGCGCCGCTCGTTTTCGCCGAACAGGTTCAGCCGGTGATCTCGCCCGAGTATCACGTCGGCGTGTTGAAAAACGCGCCCCATCCGAACGTGGGGCATCTCTTCGTGGCGTTCATGACTTCAGCGGAGGTCCAGCCGATCTGGGAAAAATATACCGGCCATACTTCGGCGCACGTGCCCGGAACCGCGGCATATAAATTCGCTCAAGGGAAGCAAGTCGTCTACATGAAACAAGACCAGGCCGATAAGGTCGACAAGGTATCGCGGCAAATCGGCAAGATCCTCGGCTTCGATTGATGGCGCGAGCCGGGCGCTGAAGGATAACGGATATGAAAGCGGAAACGGGCTACGAAGCGACCCTGGGCGGCTGGGACTTTTTGGGCCGCTTGAAGCCCCAGGGAGTCACGCTTTTCGCGACCGGACTTTCGCTGTTCCTGCTGCTGTTGATCGGATTGCCGGTGGCGATGGTCATCCTCATGAGCCTGCGCACCGGCTTCCCGGGTGAAAGCGTTCCTTTCACCCTGCAGAATTTTGCCGAGGTTTATTTGACTCCGAGGACCTATGAAATTCTGCTCAACACTTTGATTTTTACCGTATCCAGCGTCGCCGTGACGCTTTTGATCGCGGTCCCGCTGGTGTGGATTCTGATGCGCACGGATGTGCCGTTCAAGAAAACGATCTACGTTCTGCTCACGGTCGGCATCTTGATTCCGGTGTTCCTCAGGACCATCGCATGGATTTTGTTGCTCAGCCCGCGCATCGGATTGGTGAACAGGTGGCTGCAGCAATGGTTCGATCTGGCCGGTCCGCCGCTCAATTTGTATAGCCTGCCGGGGATGGCCTTCGTGCAGGGAGTTTCTTTCGTGCCCGGCGCCTTTTTCATGTTGGCGGCGGCTTACCGCTCCATGGACCCATCGCTGGAAGAGGCGGCCTATACCTCGGGCGTCGGCAAGCTCAGAACTTTTTTGAAGATCAATATACCGATCACGCTTCCGGCCATTGCCGCCGTCATGGTTTACCTCTTCATGACAGGAATCGCGGTGTTCGAAGTGCCGGCGATTATCGGATTGCCGGCGCGCATTCTCGTTCTGAGCTCGCTCATCTATACCGCTACGACGCCTTCGACCGGGTTGCCGGATTACGGCGTCGCCGGCGCGTACGGCGCTATCATGCTCGTCCTCGGCCTCGTGCTCGCTTTCCTTTACGTCCGGCTCGTCAAGCAGGGAAAAAAGTACACCGTGATCACGGGGCGGGGCTATCGTCCGCGCGAGATCGCGCTGGGGCGGTGGAAATGGGCGGCGCTGGCTTTCGTTTTCTTTTATCTCTCGATCGAGGTTTTCATTCCATTCGTCGTTTTGTTGTGGGCGTCTCTCCTGCCGTATTTGCAGCTTCCGTCAGCCGAAGCGCTGTCGTCCCTCACGCTCAAGCATTACATCGACATCCCGTCTCACGTCGGCGCCCGGCCGTTCGTCAACACCTTGATTCTCATGTTCACCGTGCCTACGGTGACGATGGTTTTGAGCGTGCTGGTTTCATGGATCGTGATCCGAACGCAGGTCTCGTTCCGCGGATTTCTCGACACGCTGGCTTTTATTCCGCACGCGGTTCCGGGAATTCTCATGGCCGTGGGCCTGGCGTATCTGGGGCTCGCCTATCGAAATTACTTTCCCTTGTACGGCACGATTTTCATCATCGTCGTCGCCCATACGATCAACTGGATCGCTTACGGCACGCGGACCACGAACAGCGTCATGATCCAGGTGCACCGCGAGTTGGAAGAGGCGGGCCGGGTTTCAGGGGCCTCCGCGCCGCGCGTTTTGGGGAAAATCGTTTTGCCGCTCATCGCTGCGGGCGTCATGAATAGCTGGATTTGGATCGGCATGCTTTCGTACCGAGAAGTTACCATGTCCTTAACGCTGCTGACCCGCAACAATGTCGTCGTCTCCACCGTGGTCTGGCAATTTTGGGGCAGTGGCTGGGTGCCTCAGGTCTCGGCCTTGGGAGTCATCTTGATTCTTTTCGCGGTGATCGTCGTCGGCACGGTGCGTTTCGCGCTTTCTCGCATCGGCGAAATCGGCGCGGCGTCTTAGCGCTTCGCGCATGGCAAATTACAAATCTCAGATTTCAAAGTCGGATGCTTATCTGAAATATGAGATATGAGATTTGAGATTCCGAGCGTGAGCGAGGAAAGATGATCAGCATCAAAGGACTACAGAAATCCTTCATCGCTCATCAAGGCCGAGTCGATGCGTTGAAGAATATCGACCTGGAGGTCGGCGAGGGGGAGTTCTGTGTCCTCCTGGGCCCGAGCGGCTGCGGCAAGACGACGACGCTGCGCTGCGTGGCGGGCCTGGAGCGGCCGGACGACGGGGAAATCGAAATCGCCGGCAAGCTCGTCAACTCTGCCCGCCGAAAAGTTTATGTTTCCACCGAGCGGCGCGACCTGGGCATGGTTTTTCAGTCTTACGCGATTTGGCCGCACATGAACGTTTTTCAAAACGTCGCTTTCCCTCTGACTCAAGGACAGAGGAGATGCGCGCGCTCGGCCGTCGGAGAAAAAGTTCGCGCCGCCCTCAGGCGCGTCCAGCTCGACGGGCTCGAAGACCGGCCGGCGACGGACTTGAGCGGCGGCCAGCAGCAGCGCGTGGCCATGGCTCGCGCCATGGTGACGGAGCCCAAGATATTGCTCATGGACGAGCCGCTCAGTAACCTCGACGCCCGCTTGCGCGAGCAGATGCGCGTGGAACTAAAAAAGATCACCAAGGCCATCGGCGTCACGACGCTTTACGTGACGCACGATCAGGCGGAAGCTTTGAGTTTGGGAGATAAAGTTTGCGTGATGGATCGCGGTGAAATTCTTCAGGTGGCTCAGCCGAACGAAATATACGCCAGGCCGTCCAGCCTGTTTGTCGCGCAATTCGTCGGCGAGATGAATTTCGTCAAGGGCAAGGTGGCGGGCGCCGGACAAGTCGAATGCCCGCTGGGAACTCTCGCTGTCCGCGTGCCAAAAGGCCTTCAGTCGGCAAGCCCGGTTACGTTGGCGATTCGACCGGAACACATCAGTCTCGGCCCGGCGGACGGCTTCCTGACGGGAACCATCACGAGCAAGAACTACCTGGGAGACTCGGCTCTCCTCGAAGTGGACGTCAACGGCGTCAACCTCCTCGTCAAGCTAGCCGGCGATACGGAATTTTTCGTGGGACAGAAAGCCGGAGTCCTTTTGCCGCCCGAGCGCTGGCGTGTGTTTCCGGAATAACCTCAGGCCGGCCATAAGGCCTCCTCCCGTCACTTACATAGCTTTTAAACTCCGTTCATGGTTCGACTAAGCTCACCACGAACGGAGCGGGTCGGGATCGCAGCGATCATTAGCCGTTCGTCCTGAGCCCCGTCGAAGGATGAACGGCATCAAACTTGAACTACAAATGCGGCTGTGACATAGGAAGCCATTATGAATACGACTGAAAGTTTTCCACGTAGGCCGGTGGAGAATCTGCTGAGCGCGCGCTCGGTTGCGATCGTCGGCGCGTCGCCGAAGGGCCGTTGGCCGATGGGGATTTACCGGAATCTTAAGAAAGCCAAGTACAGCGGAAAAATTTTTCTCGTCAATCCCAACTACAAAGAGATCGCGGAAGATCCCTGTTATCCAAACATCGCCGCGCTGCCGGAGGTGCCGGAGCATCTGCTCATGTTGATTCCGACCAAGGCCGTTCTTTCAACGCTCGAAGAAGCGACCAAGCTCGGAACCAAGGCGGCGACCATTTACAGCGCGGGCTTTGGCGAAGGCGACGATCCCGAGGGAAAAAAGCGCGGCCAGGCGCTGAAAGAGCTTTGCGAGCGGACCGGCTTGGTCGCCTGCGGACCGAACTGCATGGGCTCTTTCTCCTTGCCCGAAGGACTGTGGAGTTTTCCGACGGCGGTGCCGCTGCTGAAGAAAGGACCGGTCGGTCTCATCTTCCAGAGCGGCGGCTCGCTCGGCAACTGGATCAAGGGGGCATCCGAGCGTGGTATCGGCTTCAGCTACGCGGTTTCCAGCGGCAATGAGACGAGCTTGGATCTCGTCGATTACCTATCTTTTCTCCTCGACGATCCCGAAACGAAGCTGATCGCGCTCATGGTCGAGGGAATCCGCCGGCCGCAAGAATTTATGTCGGTGGCATCCCAAGCGCTCGCGAAAAACAAGCCGATCCTCGTCATCAAGCTCGGCCGCTCGGAGATGGGCAAGCGCCAGGCGATCTCCCACACCGGCGCGCTGGCCGGATCGGACGAGGTGTTCGACGCCGTGTGCAACCGTCTCGGTTTGATCCGCTGTCCCACGCTCGAAGATCTGACCGAGACGATGCTCGCGTTTCTCCCCGGCAGGGTGCCGCGCGGCAGCCGCGCCGCGATCGTCGTCAATTCGGGCGGGATGAAAGGTCTCCTCTGCGATCACATCGAAGAGCTTGGCACGGACCTCGCGCAGTTGAGCGAGGCGACGCGACAGGCCGTGCGGCCGCTGATCCCGGCGGAGCTCGTGGTGGAAAATCCGCTCGAATGCGGCGTGGCCGGCTTCGGCGACGAGGAAGGCTTCGTCAAAATCGTCAAGCTCCATGCCGACGACGACGGCGTCGATCTGCTCGGGATTCACGGCGAGCTGCCGCGCTTTCCGGAGAAGAGAGAGGCGACGCTGTTTAAGAATCTCAACGCGGCGACGCCGAAGCCGATTGTCGCCTTCGCCCGCTCGACGTATAGCCTGACAGAGGAAAGCCGGACGTTTCAGGACGAAGCGGCCATACCGTTTTTGCAGGGGATCAAGCCGACCCTCCGCGCTCTCAAGGGGCTGGGATTTTACGGCAAACGGAAGCGAGCCGCGATTCCGAGTTTGCCTGCTGCGTCGGGAAGGGCGGACGATCTGGAAGGAGAAAAGCTCAACGCTTTGCTCCAACGCCACGACATCGCGCTGCCGCGCCAGGTGGTCGCGGTCACTGCGGCCGAGGCGGCACAAAAAGCCGAGGCGATCGGTTTTCCGGTTGCGTTGAAGTTGGTCGCGCCCGAGATCGTGCACAAGACCGAGTCCGGCGCTGTCGTTCTCGGACTCAAAAGCGCCGGCGAAGTCGAGATTCAAGGAAAACAATTGCTTGCTAAATCGCCCGGCAAGTTATTGATCCAGCAGATGATTCAGGGAGCCGAAGTTCTTCTCGGCGCCCGCACCGATCCACAGTACGGGCCCTTCCTCATGGTCGGCCTCGGCGGCATTTTCGTCGAGGTGCTGAAAGACGTGGCGATCCGGCTCTTGCCCGTGAGCGAGACCGATGCGCTGGAAATGATGCGGGAGCTGCGCGGCTACCGCGTGCTCCAAGGCGTGCGCGGCCAGCCGCCGCGCGACATCAAAGCGCTGGCGCGCGCCATGACCGGACTGTCCGATTTGTTTGCTTCGCACCGTTTGTTTCTATCCGACTTTGAAATCAATCCGCTGATGGTGGGGGGCGAAGGCGAGGGCGCCGTCGCGGTGGACGTGCGCGTAGTCAAAAATTAATTTTATTTGATTCTAGTTCTTTAAACGTTTTAGGAATTCCTCATCCTCAACCGCCTTCACGATGCTCGGATCCACGAACGATGCCGGGTCGGCCTTGGCGATCGCCGGCTGCGTGCGGCCCGCTTCTGCGATGAAAGTTTTCATCCCCTCCAGGGTCGGATAGGGCAGATCGGGAATCGAGGTTTTAAGATAAGCGTAGGCCGTTTCCAGCGTCGTGGGATCGGTCCGCGCGTATTTCTTCAAGACCGCGATTGTTTGTGGCTTCTGCGTTTTGAAGTAATGGATCGCCTCGACCGTGCTACGGCCGAAGCGCAGCATGGCATCGCGCTTTTCGCGGAGGATTTTTTCGCTGCTGATCAGGCCGGCGTGGGGATAGGGAATTCGTTTGCCGGCAAGGTCCGCCAGGATCTTGAATCCGAGTTTTTCCGCTTCTTCCCGCTCGGTGGCGCTGAGGACGGTGAATTGCGTCTGGCCCTGCTTCATAGTGAGCACGCGGAGATTGGTCGCGCCTACGACCCGCAGGTTGACATCTTTGTCGGGATCCAATCCGACGCTGCGTAAACCCAGCCGCATGGCGAAGTCGGCGGACGTGGCCGCCGAATGGTTCGCGCCGGTCTTCCCTTTGAGATCTTCGATGCTTTTAATTCCCGGCACGGCGACCAAATAGTAAGGCAGGAAGACTTCGAAGCCCATGACCATGATCGCGTCCGCGCCGCGGAGCTTGGCGTTAACCACGGCCGGGCCCGTTCCCGCGACGACGTGAAGCTCGCCGGCGAAGAGAGACATCAGCGCTTTGGGCGTGCCTTCGATATAGATGACGTTGACGTCAAGACCGTGTTTCTTGAAAATGCCCGCCTCCTTGGCGACCCAAAGGACGGAAGAAGAGGTGGCGTTGGGCGAAATATACGCGAGGTTAAGGCGTTCCTGCGCCGGAGCCGATTGAGAACCGACGCAGAGCAAAAACAAGACGGCAAGCGTATAAGCGAGAGAACGCATCGTTGATTCGTCCGGTTATTCTTCCGTCACGAGCTTGTTCTTGAGTTCGTCCCGATCGTCCGGCGATCTTGGGAAATGCTCGGCCAGAATCTTGCCGCACTCGTCGATTGCGGCGCAAAATGCCGCGCAGCCGTCGTTCGACTTGAGGCCGCTCGTGAGAATGCCGACGATCCCGTCCCAGGTGCCGGGTTTGACTTTCTCGTTGATGCCGCGATCGGCCAGCACTTCCACCCGGCGCTCGAACAGCGAGGCAAAGATGAGGATGCCGGTGTGCGCCGTGGTGTAGTGGAGTCCGTGCGCGGTGAAGGCGGCCAGGCTGCGCAGGTGGACGGCTTCCATGATTCGCGCGGTTGGGATGAGACGACGCTTTAGGGGAGTCAATTGACAGAGAAGCAGGCCCAACGCGGCGCCGCCGATCGGCCAGGCGAGCTCCGCGTGCGTGAGCCCCCAAGGGTTGCCCCACATCAACGCCGCCAAGGTGCCGAGGAGCAAGCCCGCCAAGAGACACGTGAGATCGATCTCCGCATAGCGGCTGCTTGCGGCGACGATCATCGGGACGATTTCACCCGACGTTCGCTGTTCCGCAGCGGCGACTGCCTGCTCGATTTTTTCCTGTTCTTCCGCGGTAAAAAATTTATCTGCGCGCATTGCCGTCACCAACTCCCTGAAGCTCCACCGCCGCCGAAGCCGCCTCCGCCGCCGCTAAAACCTCCACCGCCGCCAAAGCCCCCGCCGCCGCCGAAACCGCCGCCGGGAAAAAATCCGCCTGAGCCATAATAGCGCCGCCGGCCGCGTGGGCTCCAGCCGTTAACATATCCCCACCGGCTGACTATTGAAAAGATGAACAAGGCGAGCAGAAGTAAAAATGGGACGAAATGGGCAAAAGGCGACGAACCGATTTTTGGTTTTCGCGACGTTTCGGGGAGCGGCTCCCCGCGCGTCACTTTCATGATCGCCTCGACGCCGGCCTCGATGCCGCCGGGAAAATCGCCGTTGCGAAAGCGCGGCACAATGACCTCGTTGATGATTCTGCTTGCGACAGCGTCGGGCAGCACGCCTTCGAGTCCGTAGCCGATCTCGATTCGGAGTCTCTTGTCCTTGTGCGCGATGACGAGAATGGCGCCGTTGTCGAAACCTTTCTTGCCGATCTTCCAATTTTCCGCGACGCGGATGCCGAAGCCCTCGATGTCTTCGCCTTGCAGGCTTGGAATCGTGAGGACTGCGATTTGATGGCCGGTCTGATTCTCAAACTGCGCCAAGCGCTGCTCCAGCGCCTGGGCGCGAGCGGCCGGCAGCAGACCGGCGTAGTCGTTAACGCGGCCGCGCAGCGCCGGCACATCGAGGGCGTGACAGACAAAAGATTGCGCGAGCGCGAGAAAGAGGATGAACCAGAAGTATATCGACCGACGGTTGAGAATCGCAGCGCGGCTCTCACCTTCGCCCTCTCCCAGCGGGAGAGGGAAGGGGTGAGGGAGACCGGCACGAATCACATTCACGAGAAGGATTGCCTAAAATTTTACTGCGGGTGGCGTGGCGGCTTTTTCATCCGCGGTGAATGTCGCCCGCGGTTCGAGGCCCAGGAGATAACGCGCCGTCAAGTTCGTGGGGAAGAAGCGGACCGCCTTATTGTATTCGGCGACGGATTCGATGTACCGCTTGCGCGCGACGGCGATGCGGTTCTCGGTGCCTTCGAGCTGCGCCTGCAGGTCGCGGTAGTTTTGGTTGGCTTTGAGTTCGGGATATCGTTCAACCGTCACCAATAATCTGGAAAGCGCGCTCGAAAGTCCTCGCTGGGCCTGCTCGAAGCGCTGCAGCGCTTGAGGATCGCTGAGATCCTTGGCATCGAGCTTGATGCTCGTAGCCTGGCTCCGCGCTTGGATGACTTGCGTCAGGGTATCCTGTTCGAATTTCGCCGCGCCTTTGACGGTCTCGACCAAATTGGGAATCAAATCGGCGCGCCGCTGGTACTGGTTCTGCACCTCGGCCCACGCGCCTTTCACTTCTTCATCCAAGCCTTGGAGCTTGTTGTAGCCGCAGCCTGAGACAGTGAGCATTGCGACCAATCCCATCGCGGCGAACAGGGTATGTTTCATGTTGAATGAATCTCCTGGCCCCCCTCTATTACAGAGGGAGGAAGTCTTGTCAAGTTTCTGCGACCGAGCTTCCTACAACACCTGACAGGCAATTGTCCTGACCCGGGGAAACTGAGGATGGACAAGGTTCGTTATTCGGCCTCAACGGTTTGCCGCTAAGGCGCCGTCATAAATCGAATCGTTCATCACTAAATCTCTCTATCGGCTCCAGCGGCGGGTAGGTTGCGAGAGGTTGCGAGGGAGGCATATGAGCATTACGCCCTTCACTCATTCTGCGCGGACAATCGTTAAGCGCGTCTTTCGGATGAAAGTGAACTCGGCTCGCTTGTCTGTGAAGTACGCATCGACCGCACTGCGGCAGCCCGACCAAGCGTCGTAATCATCAATGACCAATACCCCCCCAGGCACAAGCCGGGGTGCGAGCCGGGTCAAGCAGGTCATCACCGATTCGTACCAGTCTCCATCAATGTGCGCAAAAGCCACCGGCCAGTCGATCTGCATGGCCTCTTGAAACAAGCCTTTGACAAAATACGTGCTCGTCGATTCGGGGGGGACCCCGTGGCGGCGGAAATTGCCAATCACTTGCTCCAGGAGGTCGCTCTCGTACCCGTAATATCTGTGCCCACCTAACCCTTCGGACTTCCCAGTCCGAATTACCTGGTATCGTTCGTGAACTTCGGGTCCATCCTGATCCGAGGGCGGCGGAATCATGCCGAAGACATCGTAAACATAGAAAGGCCGACGGGGGGACTTGGCGGTTGCGATGACGATCGCGGAGCCCCCGAGGGCACAACCCGCCTCGACCAAGGCCCCATCGAGCCCGCGTCGCTCGATCTCTTCCACTCCGTCGTGTAAATCCCTTAATGCGTCCTCCTCCAAGTAGGTCAAATGATCGGCCTGAACGGCGCTGATGATCGCCGGGAGCAGACGCTGCGATGGTCGATTAAGTGAATCAGACACGGTACCTCCGATCTATATAATGAGCCGCTTTAGGCCACGACAAACGCCGTTATCCCTGTGACGACTCCACCGATCAAATCTGAATCAATTGCTAATCCCCCAGCCACACTTAACCTTTTGAATATTTTGGAACCAGCGATAGGCGCTTTCCTAGTGGCGTAATAAGAAACTTTGGCAACCTATACTTCAGGACGAAGAGGTGGGTCAAGGAGCATCCTCAGGCTGGAGCATCTTCAGGCTGCTCACTGACCCATCGCGCGTTGACTTTGCGGGGGAATTCGTCTAAAAACTTTGTTCAAGGAAATTCAAAATTATGGCGTATGTAGTCATCAGAACCGGCGGCAAGCAGTACCGCGTGGCGCCGGGAGATACCGTCCGGGTGGAGCGGCTGGACGGCGCGGTGGGAGATAAAATTACGCTCGGCGATGTGTTGTTCGTCGGCGGCAACGGCGAGGTTAAGATCGGCACGCCGACGGTGTCGGACGTCAAAGTCACCGCGGAGATCGTCGATCAAGGCCTGGCGAAAAAAATCATGGTCTTCAAAAAGAAGCGGCGCAAGAGCTACAGCAGGCAGCGGGGTCATCGCCAGCGGCAGACGACGCTCAAGATTCTCGAAATCGGTTAGGAAGGAATCATCCATGGCACATAAGAAAGCGGGAGGAAGCTCGCGCAACGGCAGAGACAGCCAGGGGCAGAGGCGCGGAGTCAAAGTGTTCGGCGGAGAGAAGGTGCGGGCGGGAAATATTTTAATCCGCCAGGTCGGCACCCGCATTCACCCGGGTAGAAACGTCGGCATGGGCCGGGACTTCACCATCTACGCCAAGATCGACGGGGTGGTGTCCTACGAGCGCATGGACAAGGAACGAAAGCGGGTGAGCGTGCAGCCGGCGTAACCGGCCTCCTGTAATCAGATGAAAAAGCCCCTTTCGGGGCTTTTTTTTTGCCCGGCGCAGATAGTGGTTCAGTTTGAATAAAATTTGTAGGGGCGACCCCCCCCGTGGTCGCCCGAAAAGAAGGGCAGGCACAGGGGCCTGCCCCTACATAGAAATGTTGTTGAATTCATTGAATCATTACCCGTGCGGGCGGTAGGTGACATTGATCGATCGGTTTGTGTTAATCTATGCATAACAAGTAAGGGTTAGATGAGCCATGAAGTTTATTGATGAGGTAAGAATTGAGGTAGAGGCCGGGCACGGCGGGCGGGGGTGTATGAGCTTTCGCCGGGAAAAATTCGTCCCGCGCGGCGGGCCGGACGGCGGCGACGGCGGCAACGGCGGCGATGTCGTGGCGGTCGCGGACCCGCAGCTCACCACGCTCTTGGATCTCCGCTATCAGAGGCTTTATCGCGCCGGCCGAGGTGTCCACGGCAAGGGAAAGGACCAGCACGGAAAGCGCGGTGAGGAAAAAATCATTCCGGTCCCCGTCGGGACGACGATTCGCGACGCGGAGAGCGGCGAGCTGCTGGTGGATCTGAGCGCGCCGGGGCAGCGCGCCGTGATTGCGCGCGGCGGCAAGGGCGGAAGAGGAAACGCACGCTTCGTCTCTTCGACCAATCGCAGCCCGCGCAAGGTCCAGCCCGGACTGCCCGGCGAAGAGCGCGTGCTCGACGTGGAGTTGAGACTTTTGGCCGACGTGGGAATCATCGGACTCCCGAACGCGGGAAAGTCCACGCTGATCGCCGCCATCTCGGCGGCGCGGCCGAAGATCGCCGACTATCCGTTCACGACTCTGGTTCCCAACCTGGGCGTGGTGAGCTACGGCGAAGGAAAGAGTTTTGTCATTGCCGACATTCCGGGACTGATCGAAGGCGCCCACCGAGGGGAAGGACTCGGACACAAGTTTCTCAAGCACGTGAGCAGGACGAGCGTATTGATCCATCTTCTCGACGCTTCGCGCATTACGGCAGACGACCCGCTGAACGATTGGCGCGCGATCAATCGCGAGCTCGAGCTTTTCGATCCGGCGCTGGCGGCGAAACCGCAAATCGTTGCGGCGAACAAGGTCGATCTGCCGGAGGCGAGAGAGGCGGCTGCATTGTTGAAAGAGAAGTTCGCGGCCATTTCGGTTCCTTTTCTCGCGATCTCCGCGGCGACGCGCGAAGGTTTGCGCGAGCTGGTCATGTCGATTTCCAGAACATTGGAAGAAAGGAAGGAGAGCGGCGATCGTGCTGCAGCGGGAATTTAAAAAACAAATCTTGCGCCGCTGCCGCCGCGTCGTCGTCAAGATCGGCAGCCAGGTTCTCTCGTCGCCGGAAGGCATCGAGGAGGGGAGAATCAAGGGGCTGGTGCGGGAATTGGCCGAGCTGCATGGACGGGGCAAGGAGCTGATCATCGTAAGCTCCGGCGCGGTGGCTTCCGGCATGACGCGCCTCGGGCTCAAAGAGAAGCCGAAGACGATTCCGCAGAAGCAGGCGCTCGCGGCCGTGGGGCAGATCAAGCTGATGGCGCTCTACGAAAAACATTTCTCGCGCTTCGACAAGAGCGTGGCGCAGGTGCTGCTCACGCACGAAGACCTCGCCAACCGCCGGCGCTATATCAACGCCAAGCACACGCTGCTGACTCTTCTCGATCTGTCGATCATTCCGGTCGTCAACGAAAACGACACGGTTGCGGTCGAGGAGATGAAGTTCGGCGACAACGATCATCTCTCGGCGCTGGTGGCGACTTTGCTCGAAGCCGATTTACTGATCATTCTCAGCGACGTCGCCGGAGTCTACGATCGCGATCCCCGGCTCGACTCCAACGCGGAGTTGATCTCCGTCATCGATAATATTAAAACCGCCAAAACGAAGCTCGCGGGCAAAAGCCAAAGCCAGTACGGCACCGGCGGCATCGCCACTAAGATCGATGCGGCGGAGAAGGCCGCCGCCGCCGGGATTCCGACCTTGATCGCGAGCGGGATGGCGCCGGAGGTTCTCGGCAAGATTTTCGACCCCGAGGAGGAAAGCGGCACGTGTGTCGTTCCCGACGGGAACCGTCTGGCGAACCGCAAACACTGGATCGCCTACAATCTCAAGCCGGCGGGCGAGATCGTGCTCGACGAAGGAGCGGTCGAGGCGCTGGTGCACAAGGGCCGGAGCCTGCTCCCGTCGGGGCTTAAAAATATTCACGGGTCGTTCGGCGTCGGCGAATGCGTGCGCTGTCTCGATTTGCAGGGGCGGGAAGTCGCGCGCGGCCTGGTCAATTACAGCGCGCAGGAATTGGAGCAGATCAAAGGTTTGCACACGAGCAAGATCGAAAAAGTTTTGGGATATAAGGTTTACGACGAGATCATCCACCGGGATGATTTGGTGCTGCTATGAAAGGCCTGAGGCGAGAGGCGACAGGCGCGAGTAAGAAACCAAAAGATAAAAGCGCGCAACTGAAAGGAAAAATGTCACTCCGAGACGGGGCGATGCTGCTGGGAAAGAACGCCAAGGAAGCGGCGCGGCAGCTTGCTCGGGTATCGACAGCGGAAAAAAACCGGGCGCTGCTAAATATGGCGGAAGAGATCGAGCGGCAGAGTGAGTTTCTTCTACAAGAAAACCAGAAAGATTTGGATCTTGCGCGGAAGGGCGGAGTTTCGAGCGCGCTGCTTGACCGCATCGCGCTCAACCCCGCCCGTGTCCAGGCGATGGCCAAAGGTCTCCGCGATATCGCGGTGCTGCCCGATCCCGTGGGCGAGATCGTCAAGTCGTGGCGGCGCCCGAATGGTCTTCAAGTGAAGCGCGTGCGCATCCCGCTGGGCGTGATCGCGATCATCTACGAAGCCAGGCCCAACGTCACGGCCGACGCGGCGGCGCTCTGCGTCAAGTCCGGCAACGCGGTCATCTTACGCGGCGGCAGCGAGGCGCATTTTTCCAACCGGGCCATCGGCGGCGTTTTGCGCGAGGCCTTGGCCGGGACGGCCGTGCCGCAAGCGGCGATCCAGGTCGCGGAGTCGAAGGACCGGAACCTGGTTCAAGAGCTGCTCCAGCTCGAAGAGCACATCGATCTCATCATTCCGCGCGGCGGCGAAGAGCTTATCCGCGCCGTGGTCGCGAATTCGCGCATCCCCGTCATCAAGCATTACAAGGGCGTGTGCCACGTATACGTGGACGATGAAGCGTCGCTGGAGATGGCCGAGCGCATCTGCCTCAACGCCAAGGTGCAGCGGCCCGCGGTATGCAACGCGATGGAAACGATGCTCGTGCACGAAAAAGTAGCCGCGGCCTTTCTGCCTCCGGTGATCGCCAAGCTCCAGGCTGCGGGCGTCGAAGTGCGCGGCTGCGAGAAGACGCGCGCCGTCGTGTCCGGCGTAAAAGCGGCGAGCAAAAAAGACTGGACGACGGAGTATCTCGACCTGATTCTCTCGGTCCGAGTGGTGAAAGACATGGACGCCGCGATCGACCACATCGAACGCTACGGCTCGCAGCACACGGAAACGATCGTGACCGCGAACGAGAACAAGGCCAAGGAATTTCTCGACCGGGTCGATTCCTCGGTCGTTCTCGTCAACGCTTCGACGCGCTTCAACGACGGCGGCGAGCTGGGCCTCGGCGCGGAGATGGGCATCAGCACGAGCAAGATTCACGCCTTCGGCCCGATGGGGCTGGAAGAGCTGACCACCACCAAATTCATAGTCCATGGCGACGGGCAGATCCGCGAATGAGAAAGCCGTCCATAAACGCCCATCTACTTCGTTGCGCTCGATCCGCTTCGCGTCAACGTACTAAAAGGGTACGCCTCCGCTCGCGGACCTTCGCGCGTCTCGTAGCTGGGACGTTTCTGAACGGCTTCAAGACCGAGACTCGGAGACTATGAAGATCGGTCTCTTCGGCGGCACGTTTGACCCGATCCACTGGGGCCATCTGCGCAGCGCGGAGGAAGTCCGCGAAGCCTTTCGCCTCGACCGGATTCTCTTCATTCCCTCGTCGATTCCGCCGCACAAGGAAAGGAAAGACGCCAGCGATGCGGGCGATCGACTTGCGATGACGCGGCTTGCGACCGCGAGTCATCCCGACTTTGCCGTCTCCGACGTGGAGATCGCGCGTCCGGGAAAATCCTACTCCATCGATACGCTGCGTCATTTTGCCGGCAAGCTCGGGCGGAACGACGCGCTTTATTTTATCCTCGGTATGGACGCTTTTCGTGAGATCGGCTCGTGGAAGGATTTTCAGGAGCTTTTTTCTCTCAGCCATTTCATCACCACGTCGCGGCCGAAATGCAAGGACTTGCGCGCGCTCGGCGATATTCCCGTTGCCGCGCGAAAATCGTTTTGTTATGATTCGAAAACAAACTCCTATCGGCACAAGAGCGGCACACGGCTTCATTTTTTTAAATTGACCGACATCGCTATTTCAGCTTCCGAGATTCGGGCCCAAGTGAAGGCGGGAAAATCCATCCGCTATCTGGTCCCGCCGGAGGTTGAGAGCTATATTAAGCGAAGAGGGCTCTATCGGCGCGCGAGGAGGCGCAAGAACGGATTTGGCGGAAATCGGCTCGTGGGATAAGGCGCTGCTCGCCAGCCGCTTCGCGCTGGAGAAGAAGGCCTACGATCTGGTGTTGATGGAGGTCCGCGACCTCACCTCCATCGCCGATTATTTCATCGTTTGCTCCGGCCGCTCGGACCGGCAGGTGCAGAGCATCGCGCAGGGGATCGAGGACAGTCTGCGCGGCATGGGCGTGCGTCCTCACTCGGTCGAGGGTGCGGGACGGGGACAGTGGGTTTTGATGGATTTTTCCGATGTCATCGTGCATATCTTCTATGAGCCGGTGCGCGAGTTTTACGATCTGGAAGCGCTTTGGGCCGACGCTCCCCGCGTGGACCTGCCCGAGCCTTACGCGACTCTCGTGAATCAATTTCGCATCCGGGGCGAGCAACATCCGTCGTAGTCTGAAAGCGCCGCTTGAAGCCATCGATTGCGTCTCCGGCTGAATTTATTCTTGGAGGGGAAGAGACATCGTGCGCGATCAACGTCCTCTGATTCTGATCGTCTTGGACGGGTGGGGCGTCAATCCCCGCCGCGAAGGCAATGCCATCGCCCAGGCGTCCACACCCAATATGGACGCGCTCGCCGCTTCCTATCCGTCGACCGAGATTTCCATCTCCGGATTGGACGTGGGTCTACCCGATGGCCAGATGGGCAACTCCGAGGTCGGCCACATGCACCTCGGCGCGGGCCGCGTCGTCTACCAGGATCTCACCTTGATCCACGGCGCGATCGACGACGGCAGCTTTTTCACCAACCCCGTGCTTCGCGGCGCTGCGGATGCGGTCAAAAAATCCGGCGGCAGGCTTCACCTCATGGGGCTTCTGGGCGACGGCGGCGTCCACAGCCACCAGCGTCATCTCGAGGCGTTGATCGAGCTGGCGGCGAGGGAAAAGGTCCCGGCAACGTACCTCCATTTGTTTTTGGACGGCCGGGACACGCCGCCGAAGAGCGCCGAGGGATTTCTCCGCGAGCTTTCGGAAAAATCAAAATCCTATCCATCGGCCAAGATCGCCACCGTGAGCGGCCGCTACTACGCCATGGACCGCGACAAGCGCTGGGATCGCACGGAGAAAGCTTACCGCGCGATGGTGGGGGGGGCCGGAGTGCGCTCGCGCACTGCCGAAGATTCGATTCAAAAAAGTTATCAGGACGGAGTCACGGACGAGTTTGTCCTGCCCACCGTGATCGAGTCCGTCATGCCGGAAGGCGCGATCCGCGACGAAGACGCTGTCATCTTCTTCAACTTCAGGGCCGACCGCGCCCGCCAGTTGACGCGCGCCTTGACGCAAAAAGATTTCACGGAATTTCGCCGCGACCGGCGGATCCGGCTTTCCGCTTTCGTCACCATGACGGAATACGACCGGAGCTTCGGCCTGCCGGCGGCGTTTCCGCCGCGCGACTTGAAGAATATCCTGGGAGAGGTCGCGAGCCGGAACCATATCCCGCAACTGCGCATCGCCGAGACCGAGAAATACGCGCACGTCACGTATTTCTTCAACGGCGGCGAGGAGAAGAAATTTCCCCTCGAAGACCGGCTTCTGATTCCGTCGGTGAAAGACGTGCCAACCTACGATCTCAAGCCGGCCATGAGCGCCTACGAGATTACCGCGTCGCTCATCGAGCAGATCGAGGCCGACCGCTACGGCCTGGTGATCCTCAATTACGCCAACGCCGACATGGTCGGCCACACGGGAAATTTCGCGGCCGCGGTGCGTGCCTGCGAAGTCGTCGACGAGTGCATCGGCAAAGTCGTTCAGGCGGCGCTACGTCGCAAAGGCCGGGTTATCGTCACCGCGGACCACGGCAACGCGGAGCAGATGATCGACTACGACACCGGGCAGATTCATACGGCGCACACCACCAATCTCGTTCCCGTCATATTGGTGGGCGACTTGCTGGAGTCCGGCCGTCTCCGGCGCGGCAAAGCGATCGACGTCGCGCCCACTATATTAAAGTTGTTTGGCATTCCTCAGCCGGCTGAGATGACCGGCCGCCCGCTCTTCGTGGAAGGATGAAGGCAAAAGGATGAAGGCGGAAAATTCATCCTTCATTCCTCATCCTTCAGCCTTGCGTTTCGGACGTTGGCTCGACTGGCTTTACCCGCCGCGCTGCCGCTTTTGCCGCGAGTCCGTCTTTGAAGCGAGCGATTGTTTTTGTCGCTCCTGCCGCCGGCGAATCCGTTTGGTCACCCATCCTTTCTGCAGCGCCTGCGGCCGTCCCTTTCTCGACACGAGCGGAGACGACCACCTGTGCGGAAACTGTCTCCTGCGCCGCCCACATTTCGCGCGCGCCCGCGCCTGGGCCTGTTATCCCACCGAAGACGGCGAGGAACATCCGCTGCGCGAAGTCGTGCAGCGTTTCAAATACGGCCGCAAGGTGTCGCTGGGAAAACCGCTGGGCCGCGTGATGGCGATCGACTGTCGCGGACTGTTCGACGATCGCCCGCTCGACGTCATCTTGCCCGTGCCGCTGCATCCGAAAAGGCTCCGCTGGCGCGGCTTCAATCAGTCGGTCGCCCTCGCCCGCGAGATCGGTAAAGCGTGGGAGCTCCCGGTCGATCCGTTCGTGCTCGCTAGATCGCGCGAGACGCCGCCGCAGACCCAGCTTAACGAGGAGGAGCGAAAGAAAAATATGCGTCGCGCGTTTTCCGTCAACTCTGAGAAATCCATTGAAGGAAAAGCGATCCTACTGATCGACGACGTGTATACCTCCGGCGCTACCGTGAACGAATGCAGCCGCGCTCTGATGCGCGGCGGGGCGAAAGAAGTTTCCGTCCTGACGCTGGCACGTACGGTCTAGCGGATTTCACGGTTCAAAGCTTTTAAGGGTTCACGTGGGAACGGAAGATCAAAAGAAGTGGGACGAGAAACATGCCGGCCGCCATAGCCATGACGCTCCTTCGTCCTTTCTCCATGAGGTCCTCGACAGCCGGTCGTGGACGATCCAACCGGGCAGAGCGCTCGAAATCGCGACCGGCAAGGGAAGGAACGCGCTGCTGCTCGCCGAGCGCGGATTTCAGGTCGATGCGATGGATATCTCGCCCGTAGCCCTGGAGGAGGCGCGAAAGATTGCGCGAGCCAGGGCGCTGGACATCAACTTCATCGAGACCGACCTCGACGGCGCGGACATCGCGCCGGCGGCTTACGATCTGGTCGTCAATTTCAACTTTCTCCAGCGCGATCTGATTCCCAGAATGAAAACTGCGTTGAAGCCCGGCGGCCGCGTCGTCTTCGAGACGTTCCTGATCGATCAACGGGTCCTGGGCCATCCGCGCAATCCGTCCTATTTGCTGGGCCACAACGAGCTGCTGGAGCTCTTCCGCGACTTTCGCGTGCTGTACTATCGAGAAGGTCAAGTCCTTCAGGAAGCGAAAAAGAGCTTTCGTGCTTCGCTGTTCGCTCAAAAAACGTAGTAGTCCGAAATGTCATTCTGAGGCGAAGCCGAAGAATCCTTCGACTTCGCTCAGGACAAGTCTCTCAAGATCCTTCGCGGAGTTTATCCTGAGCTTAGCCGAAGGGCTCAGGATGACATACGGTATTTTTGGCAGTGCTGGAAAGTCGGCGCCGGCGCGTGATTCAACTATCCAATTTAGGCTTGGGCAGAATGCCGTAGGGGATGCCTTCTTCGTCGAGGCCTTCGCGCTCTTCCGGAGTGGTCGAGCCGTGAATCGGCCTCTCTTCGGTCTCGCCGTGAAAAATCGCGAGCGCTTCTTCGGCAAAGCGGGGGCCCACGTCTTCGAAATTCTTCTCGACGTATTGATGAAGCCGGATAAGTAACTCTCTCATATCGGTTTCGGAAAGATCCGGAGGTCGCGCTTCGGTCTTTTCAGCCGCCGTGCTGTCGCTCTCTTTTTTCACATGCACGGCGCACGCGTGCGGCAGCTTTTCAACCGCTGTCGTGCCGCAAGAAGGGCATGAGATGAGGCCTTTCGCGGCCTGCTGCTGGTATCCTTCGAAGTTAGAAAACCAACCTTCGAATCGGTGATTTTGGTCGCAGATCAAGTCGTAAATCACCATGGCCTATGGTTTAAGTGCGTTCGGCCCGTTTGTCAACCCGTCCTGAGTTTTACGGCAAGAGAACTAATGCTACAATTCACGCGACGTGGCGAATAATCTTACCATCAAAATTATCCGTAAGATCAGCGAGGTAAGGCGCGAAGACTGGGACCGATTGCTGAATCACGACTCGCCTTTCATGAAGTGGGACTGGCTTGACGCTTTGGAGCAGACGGGATGCATCGAGGAGGAGACGGGTTGGCTGCCCCATCATCTTATCGTCGAGCAAGGCGGCGAGGTCGTCGGCGCCTGCCCCATGTATCTCAAGCTCCACAGCATGGGCGAGTTCGTCTTCGACTACGAGTGGGCGGAGCTCGCGCACCGCCTCGGCATTTCCTACTATCCCAAGCTCCTGGTCGGTGTCCCTTTCACGCCGGTCGCCGGCGCGCGTTTTCTCACGGCCGCCGGGGCGGACAGGCTAAGTCTGATCCGGCTCATGGGACAATCGCTCGCGCGGATCGCGCAGGACAACAAGATTTCATCCGTCCACGTCAACTTCTGCCTGGAACACGAACGGCGGGCGTTGGCCGCGGTCGGATTCGTCCAGCGGGTCGGACTCCAGTTTCACTGGGAAAACCGCGGCTACGGCTCCTTCGAAGATTACCTCGGCTCCTTTCGCAGCGACCGGCGCAACAAGATCAAACGCGAGCGGCGCGCGATCGCCGAGCGCGGGATTGCGATCCGCGCCGTGGAAGGAGAAGAATTGAGCCAAAATCATCTCCGCACCATGTTCGCGCTCTACAAGACGCACGTCGACGCCCTTTATTACGGCCGCCAGTATTTGACGCCGGAATTTTTCGATGAGATCGGACGGCGCTTCGCCTCCCACCTCTGCCTCATTTTCGCCGAGCGCGACTCGCGCGTGATCGCGGGAACGTTCAACGTAAGAGGAGATTCGGCCTTATACGGCCGCTACTGGGGCGCCTTCGAGGAAGAGCCTTTTCTTCATTTCAACGTTTGCTACTACGCCGCGATCGACCATTGCATCAAGAACGGGCTCAACCGCTTCGAGGCCGGCGCCGGCGGCAGCTTCAAGCAACTGCGCGGCCTGGAGCCGCAGCCGACTACGAGCATGCACTACCTCGTCGATCCAAAATTCAGAGGCGCGGTGGAGCGCCATCTGGCGCAGGAGAGGGAAATGATTTCGCTCAAGCGCTCGGCCCTGCTGGAAAAGAGTCAGCTCAAGAAAGGTTGAAAGGGTTTTAATTTTGTTTAACCCTTAAACCCTGCAACCCTTAGACTTTCCCGTTTCCTTGACTCTAACGCGGCTTTCCTTTAAGTTCCATGGACATTCGCCGCCTGGGATAAAAACTTGAAATTTTCTCTCAAGAACGTCGCCGAGCCGGTGTTGTTTTTTCTCGCGCTGCTGGCGCTTTGGGAAATCTTGGTGAAGGTCGTCCATGTCCCGGCCTTCATCCTGCCGCCGCCGAGAGATCTCTACGCCGCCTTCACCGCTAAATTCTTCATCCTCGCCAGCCACTCGCTGATCACGTTTCTCGAGGCGGTGGGCGGTTTCGCGCTCTCCTTGGTCCTCGGCGTCGGCTTCGCCGTCGGCGTGGTTTATTCGCGCCACCTCCAGAATACCGTCTATCCTCTCATCGTCATTCTTTACGCGATGCCGAAGAGCGCCTTTGCGCCTTTGATGGTTATCTGGATCGGCTACGGGCTACTGTCCAAGATGGCGATTGCGTTTCTCGTCGCCTTTTTCCCAATCGTCATCAACACTGTGATGGGACTCAAGGAAGTCGAGCCGGAATTGTTGGAGCTGGCGCGCGTCAACCGCGGCTCGGCCTGGGACGTGTTCAAAAAAATTCGCCTGCCGAATTCTTTGCCGTACATGTTCGCCGGCGTCAAGGTCGCGCTGGTTCTTTCGGTGACCGGGGCGATCGTCGCCGAGTTCGTCGCCGCCAACGAAGGCCTCGGATATTTGGTCCTGCAGGCCAACTACAGCCTGGATACCGCTTTCGCTCTGGTGATTCTGTTGATCCTCGCGCTGCTCTCTCTCGCTCTCATCACGGCGCTCGAAGTGCTGCAGCGGAAAATTGTTCCGTGGAGCGCCGAGGTGCGGCAGATCGAGGGCTCTTTTTAGCCGAAGAGGTGGAACCATGACGCTGACGAAGAACCGCATCTCGATATTCGCCGCGCTGCTCTTGGCGTTCATATTCATTGCGGTCTCCGGTCGCTCGGCGGCCGGCGCCGAAAAGCCGGCCATCGTTCGTCTCGACTTCATTCTCGGCGGCAAGCACGCGCCGTGGTTCGTCGCCGCGGAGAAGGGATTTTACTCCAAGCGCGGACTCGCGGTGACCATCCAGCCGGGCACCGGCTCGGCGGACACCGTCCGCGCCATCGCCGCCGGACTCGCCGACGTCGGCTTCGCCGATCTGACGACGGCGATCGTCGCGCGCTCGCGCGGGAGCCAGATCCAATCCGTCGCGCAGTTGGGCTACGTCGCGACCACGGTCATGTGGCGCGAGGAGACGCCGATCAAGAGTCTCAAAGATCTCGAAGGAAAATCGTTGGCGATCAGTCCGGGCCAGGCGCAGTGGTTCCTCATGCCCGCTTTCAGCCGCATGAACAATATCGATTTCAAGTCGATCAAGATTCAGGAGACCGCGCCGGCGCTGCAGCCGGCGGCGCTGGCGGCCAGAAAAGTGGATTTCATCCTGATGTTCCGCGCCTCCAACGACGAGGTCGCGGAGCTTGCCGCGGCCAAGCAGGGCATCAAGCTCAAGCGCGTCTATATGAAAGACAACGGCCTCAATATTTACGGCAGCTCGCTGATCGTCAAGGAAGAGGACGTCAAGCGCCGTCCCGAGGTGATCCGCGCCTACGTCGAAGGAACCATGGAAGGATTGAAATATTCGCGCGAACGTCCCGACGAAGCGCTCGCGATTTTGCTCAAGCAGAAACCCGAGCTCGACCGCGAGCTGACGCGAATACAACTGAAGAACGCCGTCGAGGAGGTCTTCATACCGCCGGAGTCACTCCAATCCGGTTACGGATACATGAAGCCGGACATCATGGAAAAGACGGTCGCGACTACCAACGAGTTTTTCGACGTCGGGAGAAAAGTGTCCGTCGAGGAGGTCTATACTAACCAGTTCATCAAAAAGTGACGCGCGATGAAGTCTCGTAAACGGGTGGTCATCGACACTCGGGTATCGCAACCGCGATACGAGAGCGGCTCGGATCTCGCGCGTCATCCTGAACGAAGTGAAGGATCTCAAGACTTGTCCTGAGCGAAGTCGAAGGATTCTTCGCCTGCGGCTCAGAATGACATAACCTTTACGCAGGGTTTGCGTGGCGCCGCTGATCGTCGTCGAAGACGTGCAAAAGATTTTTAAGCGCGGCGGCAAGACCGTTCGCGCTCTCGCCGGCGTCTCGTTCGAAGTCTCCGAAGGCAGCTTTGTCTCCATCGTGGGACCGAGCGGCTGCGGTAAGAGCACGTTGCTGAAGATCATTTCCGGTCTCGTTCCGGCCAACTCCGGAAGCATCGCGGTCGGCGGCAAGACGGTCGCAGGGCCGCTGGAGAACGTCGGAATGGTTTTCCAGTCGCCCGTGCTGCTCAAGTGGCGCTCAGTTGCGGCCAACATCATGCTCCCGGTCGAGTTCGCCAAGCTCGACCGCGCCGGCCATCTGGAGAAAGCGCACTCGCTCATCCGGCTGGTCGGTCTGGAGGGTTTCGAGGAGACCCCTCCCTACGAATTATCCGGCGGCATGCAGCAGCGGGTATCCCTCTGTCGCGCGCTGGTGACCGATCCGCGCATGCTGCTCATGGACGAGCCGTTCGGCGCGCTCGACGCGATGACGCGCGACGAGCTGGATCTCGAGCTATTGCGCATATGCGACGAAAATAAAATGACCGTGCTGTTCGTGACGCACAACATTCAGGAGGCGGTCTTCCTGTCGGATGACGTCGTCGTGATGTCGCCGCGCCCCGGCAAGGTGATCGAGAAGGTTGCGGTCGAGCTGCCGAGGCCGCGCACGCTCGAAATGATGAGCAGCGCTGAGTTCGGGCGCTATACTCTGCGGATCCGCGGAATGCTGGCGTCGGCCGGCGGCAAGTCTGCCGACGCGGCCGGCTCGACGGCGTAAAATTCGGCTCCGAGCGATTCATGGCGAAAAAGAGAAGATTCACTTACAAGTCGGCGGGCGTGGACATCGCCGCCGGCGACCGTCTCGTCCGGCGCATTCAGGGCGCGGCGATGAAAACCGCGCGGCCCGGGCTGCTCGCCGGCATCGGCGGTTTCGGCGGTCTGTTTGATTTGAAGAGCTTGAAATACCGCCATCCGGTTCTCGTATCCTCCACCGACGGCGTCGGCACGAAGCTCAAGATCGCTTTCATGACCGGCATTCATGATACAATCGGAATAGACCTCGTGGCGATGAGCGTCAACGACATCCTGACCCAAACGGCCGAGCCGCTTTTTTTCCTCGATTATTTCGTTTGCGGTAAGCTCGACGTGAATATCGCCGCGGCGGCGATCCGCGGCATGGCCGAGGGCTGCCGGCAAGCCGGGTGCACTTTGATCGGCGGCGAAACGGCCGAGCATCCCGGAGATTTTCCGCAAGGGGAGTACGATCTTGCCGGCTTCGCCGTCGGTCTCGTGGAAAAAGACAGGATTCCCAAGCCGCGATCGATCGTTCCCGGCGATGCGTTGATCGGTCTGTTGTCGAGCGGGCTTCACAGCAACGGTTACTCTCTCGCGCGCAAGGTTTTGTTGGAGGCGAAAGGGCTCCGGCTCGGCGATCGCATCTCGGAGCTCGGCCGGACGCTCGGAGAGGAAATGCTGGAGCCGACGCGGATCTATGTCAACTGCGTGCGTTCACTGCTGCGGGACTATTCCATCAAGGGATTGGCGCACATCACCGGCGGGGGAATTCCCGGCAACCTGCCGAGAGTTTTGCCCGAAGGGAAGCGCGCCTGGATCCGGCGGCGCAGTTGGACCGTTCCGCCGATCTTCGAGCTGATTCGGAGATTCGGCTCGGTCTCTCAGGCTGAGATGGACCGGACGTTCAACAATGGCATCGGCATGATCCTCGTGGTGGGGAAGAACGAAGTCGGCGGCGTCGAGCGCGCTCTGAAAAAAATGGCCGAGCCGTACGCCGTCATCGGCGAGATCAGAAAAGGAGAGCGGGGAGTTCGCGTTGTTTAGCGACGAGTGAGACACTGAGGGCCGGGGTAGATCGGGTCTGCTCACTGCTCACGACTCGCTTCTCACTTGAAAACTATGGCGCGGCAAGTTCCATTGGGCGTGCTGATCTCCGGCGGCGGCACGAACCTTCAGGCGATCATCGACGCCATCGAGGCGAAGCGTCTGGACGCCGCGATCCGCGTGGTCATCAGCAACCGGAAGAACGCCCAAGGCCTCGTCCGGGCGAAAAATCACGATATCCCGACAGAGGTCTTGGACCACAAGAAATTTTCCAGCCGCGAAGCGTATGACGAAGCGCTCGTCGCCGTTCTCCGCGAGCGCGGCGTCGAGCTGGTCGTCCTGGCCGGATTCATGCGCCTGCTCTCGCCGGTTTTGATCAAGGCTTATTCCAACCGGATCATGAACATTCATCCGGCTCTGCTCCCGGCTTTTCCCGGACTGCACGGCCAGAAGCAGGCGGCGGAGTACGGCGTGCGGCTCGCAGGCTGCACGGTCCACTTCGTCGACGAAGAGTGCGATCAGGGGCCGATCATCATCCAGGCCGCCGTGCCGGTCTATCCCGACGATACCGAGGAGTCGCTTTCCGCCCGCATCCTGAAGCAGGAGCACCTGATCTATCCGCGCGCGATCCAGCTTTACTCGGAAGGAAGGCTTCGCGTGGTCGGGCGCAAGGTCTTCGTCGACGGGCTCAAAAAGGACGAAGACGAGGCGCTGGTCCATCCTCCGATCAAGGAATGAAAAAGCTTCCGAGCATCGGTTCCCTATGAAGCGCACCCTCACGACTCTCCTGAAGGCCGGCGTCAGCCTCGCGCTGCTCGCGTTCTTTCTCTCGCGCATCGACCTGATGCATTTTTTCCGCGTGCTTTCCGCGGCGCAATTCTACTACATCGGCGCGGGCTTGGTGATTTACCTTTTCGGCCAGTTCGTGAGCTCGCTTCGCTGGGCGCTGCTGGCGCGGACGCTGGGATTCCGCAATCCATACAAAGATTTCGCCACGATTTATTTCATCGGCATGTTCTTCAGCCTGTTTACGCCGAGCACCGTCGGCGGCGACGTGGGACGGGTTTTTTACCTCGCGCGCGACGGCGCGGATGCTAAAGAGAGGACAACCGCGGGACCGCTGGCCTCGGCCACGGTTTCCGTGCTGGCGGATCGCGCCGTGGGAATGGCGGTGCTGATTTGGATCGGCGCCGTAGCGGTGGCCGCGTTTCCGGGCTACGCGCTTCCCTCGGCCATCCGCTACGTGACGTTCGCGATTGCGCTGGGCTTTCTCCTGGGCTTTTTCTCGTTTCCCGTCTTGAGCCGCCTGCTCGCAGGGCGGAACAACCGGATCCTAAGAGCTTTGCGCCTCGCCATGGAAAATTACCGGCACCACTGGCGCGCCCTGGTCCAGGCGATGGCGCTCTCTCTGATCGTCCATGTGTTGCAGTCCTGGATCCACGTTTTGCTCGGCAGTAGCCTGGACGCCGAGATCCCGTGGTCCTATGCCTTCATCATCTATCCGTTGGTGGGGACGTTCAGCGCTCTGCCGGTGAGCCTCAACGGAATCGGGCTCCGCGAGGGCGGCTATCTTTTTCTGTTGACACGCGTCGGCGTCAGCTCGGAGAAGGCGATCGCTTTCGGCCTGCTCTGGTTTATCATCGTCGCGTTGGACAGCCTGATCGGCGGCCTGATCTTCATCTTGAGAAAGAGCCCGGCGCCTCCGGCGGTCGCATCCGAGGCGAAGAATTACGTAAGGAAGTGAATGAGGAGAGTGGCGAGTCCGAGAAAAATCAGAAATCCCATGAAATCGGTGAGCATCGTGTCGAACACGCCGGCGACGGTCGCCGGATCGAATCCCAATTTTCTGAGCGCGGTCGGTACGAGAACCCCGGCGGTCGCCGCCACGAGCATGTTGAGAAACATCGCCACGCCCGCTATCAGGCCCAGCGTCGCGTTGCCCTTCCAAAGCCAGGCGACGACCCCGAGCACGCCGCCGAAAAGCGTGCCTTTGATCAGCCCCAAGCCCCATTCCTTGCGCAGGAGCTGAGAGAGGTTAGTCGATTCGATCTCTCCCAGAGCCATCGAGCGGACGACCACGGTCGCCGTTTGGATGCCGGCGCTGCCGGCCTGACCGGCGATGATCGGCATAAAGATCGCGAGCGACGGCACCTGGCCGATGGTTTTTTCGAAAAAGCTGATCACCGAGGCGGCGGCAAACGCCCACACCATGTTGAAGCCGAGCCAGGGAACTCTCCGCGCGGCGGATTCTCTGAGCGGGCTGAACGCCCGCTCTTTGATGCCGACCCCGGCCATTTTGTACATGTCTTCCGTCGTTTCGTCGGCGATGACGTCGATGACGTCGTCCACGGTGATCAGTCCGAGCAGCCGTCCATCGCGATCCACGATCGGCAGCGCGAGCAGATCGTATTTGGAGACGATGCGCGCCGCTTCTTCCTGATCGACCGAGACCTCGGCGCGGATCGGGTCGGCGATCATCATGTCTCTGAGCGGACGGCCGGGCGGCGCGACGACGAGATTGCGGATCGGGACGACGCCGATGAGCTTTCCCGCCTCGTCCACCACGTAAAGATAAAAAAAAGTTTCCAGCTCGCCGCGCTCGCGGATCTTGTCGATCGCGCCCTGCGCGGTGATGTCGGGGGAGAGAGAGAGCAGGTCGGTCGTCATGATTCTCCCGACCGTGCCCTCCGGATAGCTGATCATCTTATTGAACCCGGCGCGCCGCTCCGGGTCCACGTGGGTGAGGACTCTCTCTCTTCGCTCCTCGGGCAGGCTCGCGATGAAAGTGACCGCGTCGTCGGGGTCCGCCCGCGAGATGACCCGGCCGAGTTTCTCGTCGTCGATCAGCCCGAGAACTTCCGTCAGCAGGTCGGGGGACAGCTCTTTAAGCGTCTTGGCCGCTTTGCGCGTGGAGAAAAGAACGTCGAAGAGCAGCCGTGCCTCGGACGGCTCCAGGCCCTTGAACAGCGGCGCGACGTCGGCGGGATGGCTCTTGCCGATGAGCCGCAGGACGCGATCGGGCGTGCCCGTGCGGATCATTTCCCGTACCAGCTCGTGATTCAAAGAAGCCATGTCGAAAATCCCTGGCGATGTTCTGCGTTGTTCCTTCTTAGCCGCTGGCCTGGATATTTGCAAATGTATTCTTACTCTTTCCAATAGAGCTTACAGGTGCGCTCGAAATCTGCTATGGTGGCCACGAAAACTGAGAGCGCTATAGTGGAGAGGGCGGGGGCGGGGCTTGAGGCGAATCAGTCAAGGAGGTTTTATGTTTGGACTCGGCGTTCAGGAGCTTTTGATCATCCTGGTGATCGCGCTGGTTTTGTTCGGGCCGTCGAAGCTGCCGCAGATCGGCAGCGGCTTGGGCAAGGCGATCCGCGACTTCAAGAAAGGCGTCAGCGGGGACGACGGGGACGACGCCGCCAAAGAAAGCGCGCCGAAGAAAGACGACGGCAAGGAACTTCCGCGTTGAAACCCGCGCGTTGGCGCCGGACCGAGGGACGTTCTTTGCGACGGCGGGGCTGAAGAAAGGGAAGAGTGCGTCGATGCGGTTTTTGCCCAGCGATGAGAAATTCTACGACTGCTTCGAATCGGCGGTGAAAAAAGTCGTCGAAGGGGCGGACCAACTGGCCGGGCTGATCGAAGACTTCAGAGACGTGCCGCTCAGAGCGCAGCAGATCAAGGACACCGAGCACGAAGGCGACGTGGTCACGCACAACACGATCGAGATGCTGAACCGCACATTCATCACCCCGCTCGACCGCGAGGACATCCACAAGCTCATCACCTCGCTCGACGACGTGCTCGACTACATCGAGGCATGCGCGGCGCGCTTGCATCTCTTCAAAGTCGGCCAGACCACCGACGAAGCCAGGCTCCTCGTCGGCATCCTCGTCAAGGCGGTCAAGGAAGTCGAGCAGGCGGTTTTCAAGCTCAGGCGGCTGAAAGGCGGGGATTCGCTGATGAAGCATTGCGCCGAGATCAACCGCCTGGAGAACGAAGGCGACTATGTCGGCCGCACGGCCGTGGCCAAGCTCTTCGAAGGCGCCAACGATCCGCTCAACGTCATCAAATGGAACGAGATCTACGACACGTTGGAGAACGCGATCGACCGCTGCGAAGACGTGGCCAACGTCCTGGAAGGAATCGTATTAAAAAACGCTTGAGCGCCTGCCGAAAAAATCCCATTGACCATCCGTCCGCCCGCGAGTCTCTTTCCGGGCCGATGCGATACATCTGATTACGCTCAACGACCAATGCTTAAAGCTTCTCCTCGCTACGCTTGATTGTCCCTGTCCCACGCATCGGCCCGTCAAGAAACCCGCAGGCGGACGATTGCGCCACAGCCGGCTCAACGGCGGGCGCTAAAATGCAAAAGAGAAATTCTTAAGAAGGACGGCGGCCGGTTTCCTTGGTGCCGAGAAGAACGGTGTAGAGGGAGAGCTTGGAGAGTTTATAAATCATCTCGACCTTGAGCTGGGTCTGTTCGATAAACGGGCTCAAGCGCAGCTTGGTGCTCCAGCCCAGCCGGCGGGTCACCGGATCGAGCGTTTCCGTGAGGAACCCCAAGAGCGGAAAGGTGCTGGTGAAGTGATTGACGATCACGATTTTTCCCCCGGGCTTGCACACCCGCTTGGCCTCCTGAATCATCCGGATCGGGTCCGGCACCACGGTCACCACGTGGAAGGCCGTCACGTAATCGAAGGTGTTGTCGGGGAATTTCAAATCGAGCGCGTTCATCTCCATCACGTTGAGGTGAGTCCAGCCGTTTTCCAGGATCTTGTCCTGGGCGCGGGCCAGCATATCCGGCGCGAGATCGATTCCGGTCACTTGGCAATGCCGCGGATACGCCGGAAACGAGGTGCCGGTGCCGGCGCCGACTTCCAGGACTTTCGCCCCGCGGGGAATCTCCAAGGCCTCGATGACGTGCCTTAGACGGGAATAAAACATCTTGCCAAAGACTTTGTCGTATAGCGGCGCAAACTCGGCGTAGAGTTTGCTTTCGTGAGCTTCTACCTCAGGCATCGTGAACCTCGGCGAATTTTCCGGCGTAAGAGATCAGGCGAACCGAATCGCTGTTTGTTTTTTGGTAAAGGAGGAGACGTCTTTTTTCTTGAAGCGCCACTGTTTGCCCTTTTTGAAGCCGGGCAGAATGTTTTTGCGCGCGAACTCGTTGACCGTGTCGGGGCTGAGATCCAGGATGACCGCGACTTCTTTGCTGTTCAACAGCTCTTCTTCTCTCTCCAGCATGCTCCCTCCCCCCGGCGAAATGATCTTCGCTGTCTCCTAACAAGTTAGCCTGAATCTGTCAAGGCGATTTTCTCCTCACGGCGGCGCCGCGCGCGGCCGGCAACGAACACGATGAGTTCAGGCCATCGGTTCGCCGCCGCGGGCGCGTTGCCCCAGCCATTCCGGCTTCGCTCCTTCCATCGAGAACCAGTCGATGGTGCGTTTAAGTCCTTCCTCCAACGTGAAGCGCGGGCTGACTCCGAGAATTTCGCGCATCCTGGCGATGTCCGGCGCGCGCCGGCGGATATCTTCATAGCCCGCGCCGTACGCCTCGGCTTCGGGAATATAGACCACCGAGGAAGGCAAGCCCGACAGGCGGATCATTTTCTCGGCTAGCTCGTTGATGCTGACTTCCTCGTCGGAGCCGATATTGATGATCTGCCCCACGGCCTCTTCTTTCAGTCCCGCCGCCACCGTCGCCCGGATCGCGTCGTCCACGTAAGTAAAGCAGCGCGTCTGCTTGCCGTCGCCGATCACGGTGAGCGGCGCGCCGCGCATGAGTTGTCCCAAAAAAATCGCCATCACCCTTCCGGCGTCCGCCCGGTCCAGTCTCGGCCCATAGACGTTGAAATACCTGATCACGACGATCGGCAGCCCGAGTTTTTCGAAGGCGAAGCAAAAGTGCTCTCCCACCGCCTTCGAGGTCGAGTAACACCAGCGGTCGATCTTCGTGGACCCCAGCACCCTCTCGCCGTCCTCGGTAAACGGAACCGCCGGACTTTTTCCGTAAACCTCCGACGTGGAGCTGAACACGACTTTCTTGCGCGCCTTGAACGCCGCCGTCAGCACGTTTTGGGTCCCGTTCACGTTGACGTTGAGGACTTGATAGGGGTCCCCCACGTAATGATCCACGCCCACCACCGCGGCGAGGTGATAGACGACGTCGCACCGGGAAATCAGCCCTTCCAAAATCTGGCTGTTGAGAACCGAATCGCGCACGTAGCGAAATCGTGGATTGGCTAATTGATGCCGCACTTTGAGATCCGAGGCCACGTCCAAGATCGTTACCTCGTCGCCGCGTTTCAAAAGCGCATCGGTCAGATGAGAACCGACAAAACCAGCCCCTCCGGTGATCAAGAAACGCATCCTTACTGCTCCTCCTCCCGTCTCTCGACGCGGACACGGTCAAACGCCGTCTCGTCGCGCGATCTCAGATCACTTCGTCGGATTCGCTCCCTTGCGGAGCAACAGAAAACCTACGCTCTCGCCCCGCGAGTGCGTCTGAATCCTCTGAAAATCAGAGGTTGAAAACCGTGTGAACGATGCTCGCGGAATCTTTTTGATCGGGACTGAACCCCAGCGGCTTGATCATCCCCCGACTTGCCAAATTGAACGCCATCATCGAACCGTACCGACAATCGATGGGCCAAAAATTGTCCGATTGTATAAACGCGCTGATGAAAGTTTAACGACCCCTTACAATAAGTCAACTCCGGTGACCGCGACGCGTCTTCCTTTCGCGCTGCGGTGTCCGGTGTCTCTGCTTGCGCCTGGGATGAACTTCATTTAGCATGATTTTTGCTCGATGAAAACAATTTTAAAGATCGTCGCATTCCTCGGCGCGGGCCTGCTGCTGGCGTTTGCGGTCGCTCTGATCGCGTTCTACCACTTGATTCAAGTCGGCGAGCTGCGCCGCTTCCTCGTCAGCGAGTTCGAGCAACACACCGGCCTCAAAGTGGAAGTGGGAGAGGCGGAGGTGGAAATGGGCAGGGTGGTGGGAGTCTCCTTCCACGATTTTACGCTGCGCGAACCGGAACAGGACAGGCCGGTGATCACGGCGCCGAGGATCGTGATCCGGGTCGCTCTGCTGCCGCTGCTGGAACGCAAGCTCGTCTTCTACGGCGTGCGGCTCCATGAGCCCAGGCTTCAAGTCGCCCGCGACGAGCAGGGCAAGATGCCCTGGCTGGACCCGCTCGTCAACTTGTCCCTCCACCGGCAACAGGCGGCGGAGTTTTCCATCGACTTGAGAGAGATCAGAATCGAGAAGGGAGACATCGCCTTCGTCGATCATTTCGCGGGCAAAGACGCGGTCACGACGCGCTTTCACGAAGTCGATCTCAGTCTTCAGCGCATGCGCACGAAAGGTTTGCTGGGACTTGCGCTGCGGCTGAAAAGTCCGGGAGGCCAGCCGCAGGAGGGGATTCGATTCAAGCTGAGAACGATCGTCGACAGAAGCGAGCGGCAGGCCGACTTGGCCGCGACCGGCCGCGCGCTCTTTTCCGAAGCGCCGCTGGACATCCGCAAGGCGTGGCTCGAGGCCGACCTCGAGTCGGAAAACTTGCCCGCCGCGTTCTTGTGGGAGTATTACGACCGGCCGCTCGCGGACGCGGTCCCGCGCGGCGATCTCGCCTATCGCGTTCGCTGGGAAGGAAATTTATCCGAAGGATCTCATCTCAAAGGAGAGGTTCGCTTCGCGGGGCTGGAGGCCGACGCGCGGAATATTTTTCCGTCGGCGCTGAAGCTCGGCGACGGGCGGATCGATCTGGCGTTGGATTGGAAGCCGCGGGAGCTTCGCATCCAGCGCGCGGATGTGCGCTCGGCCGACCTCACGTTCGCTCTTCAGGGTTCGCTTCACTTCCCGGATGGGCGGGATCCGGAAGTCGATCTTCATCTCACGACGCCTTTTCTTTCGCTTGCGGCCGCGCGCCATTTCGTCCCGGTAAAACTTTTTAATTCGCCGCGGCTGGAAAATCTTTTGGCCTCGATCCGTTACGGCGAAATCAAATTTGCCCGGGCCGACGTTTCGGGAAAGATATCCGAGCTCAGGCGATTGTTCGAGCCGGGACAAGAGGAGCGCCTTTCGCTGGAGGCCCAGGTCAGAGAGGCGGGCGGCGCCTTCGGCGCGGACCCTCCGCTCCCGCTCAGCGGCTTCAGCGGACAGATCGCCCTGGAGAAAGGCGTACTCAGGTACAAAAATTTCAAAGGAGTCGTCGGGCAATCCCGGTTGACGGAAATCAACGGAACCCACCGCGGGGCTTTGTCCGGCCCGGGGAAGCTGGAGCTTCGAATTAAGGGCGACACGGAGCTGGCGCAGTTTTCGGAGATGACACGATTCGGCATCCTGCCGCCGGCCGCGGACAAAATGATGGGCGCGGTCCAAGAATTGGGCGGCGGCGCGAAGCTCGATCTCACCGTCAGGACCGATTTCGCTTCGTCTTACGAATACGAAGGGATCGCCTCGCTCGATGCCGTCCATGCACGCATAGGGGAAACGGCGCTCTCGCAGCTCAAGGGAGACCTGTTGTTTTCCCCGACGGAAATCCGCGCCGAGCAAGCCACGGCGCTCTTGAGCGGTTCGCCGGTCCAGCTCCGGTTGGAGGTCAAAAATTTCGCCGCGGATCAGGGAACCTTCGATCTGGCGGTGGACTCTGCGGGCCTCAAAGCGAGCGAGGCGCTCCGCCTGCTGCTCTCGCTGGACGCCCCGCAAAGCCCCGGCGTCGTCCGCGGCGCCGTGCGCTATCAGGGATCTCTAAACGCGCCGGAAAGTAGAAAGCTCACCGGCTCGTTGGAGCTGGTCGGAGTTCAGATTCCGCTGAAGGTTTTCAGCCAACCGTTCACCGAGGTCCATGGCAGAATGCATCTGGATGGGAAAACGATCGACCTGGAAGGTATCAGAGCTCAGGCGGGCGGCTACCCCTTTTCGTTCAATGGGCGCTGGGTCAACGGCGAAAAGCCGATGCTGCTTTTCAGCTTGAGCGCGCTGGAGATGGATATCGCCTACCTATTGCCGCGGCACGTTACGCCGGACCAAGAATGGTACGACCGTCTCCAGGTCAGGGGGAAGCTCATCCTCGACAAGGGCAGGTACGAAAAATTTTCCTTCACCGATTTCAAGAGCGATCTGGTCCTGGAAAGGCGGATTTGGCGCCTGGAGAATTTTTTCGCCCGCTCGCAAGGCGGCACGGTGGAAGGCCTCGGGTCTTTCGACGATCATCCGGACAAGCAGCTCTTCCGCGTCGAGCCGGACGTCAAGGGAGTTCCGGTGCGGGACCTGCTCGGCTGGTTCGACATCGGAACCACCGAGATCACCGGCAAGGTGCAGCTCGCGGGCAAGCTCGAATTCAGCGGCAAGACCGCCGCGGAGAGGAAGCGCAATTTGAACGGCGCCTTCCGCCTGCGCATCGAAGACGGGGTCGCGCGCCGCTTTCAACTGATGGTGCGGATCTTGAGTTTCCTCGATCTCTCCCGCTGGTTCACCCTCAGGCTGCCCAACGTCAATCAGGAGGGCATCTATTTCCGCAGCGTCTCGGCCGACGTCAAAGTCGCGCAAGGCGTATACTCGACGCGGAATCTTTTCGTCGACGGCGACGACCTGAGAATCACCGGCGCGGGAGAATTGGACGGGCCCAAGGGCGAGGTCAACTTCGTCATCACCGTGCGGCCCTTTCCAGGAATCGACACGGCGGCGAATTACATCCCCATTCTCGGGACGGGCCTCGCGGCCATTAAGAATGTTTTCCTGGTCGCAAGCTTCAACGTCAAAGGACCGATCAACGATCCGAGCATCACGCCCGCGCCTCTCAGCACCCTATCGGAATATTTTTTCGGCGTGCTGGCCATTCCCAAAGGGCTCATCGGACTGCCAACGACCGGCGAGCCGAAGCCAAACACCGACCAGAAGCCGACCCCGGACGAGAAACCGACCGACGAGCAGCCGTGAGCGCTCACATCCGGCTTTATACCAGAAAGGATTGCTGCTTGTGCGACGAGATGAAGACAGCCATCCGCGAAGCCGCGGAAGGCCGATCCCTCGGAGTGGAGGAGATCGACGTCGATTCCGCGCCTGAGCTGAAGGAGAAATTCGGGAGCGAAGTGCCGGTCCTCTTCATCAACGGCCGCAAGGCGTTCAAGCATCGCGTGACGGCGAAGGAGCTGAAGAAGAGGCTCAAGCGGGAAGGATTTTAGCCGCTTCGGTCCGTGACCGCGGTGGAATCAGAAAAATTTCGTTATCTCCGCGTCGCCGTCGATCAAACGGTGAAAATTCTCTTCGACGGCTTGCGCGACCGCTTCGGGCGTCGTTTGTTTCAATGCGGCGATTTCCTCGACCACGTCGAGGACGATCGCCGGCATGCCCATCGTGCCATTCAGCCATTGAAGCCCGCCAGGGTTGTCGGTCTCGGTAAGAATTTGCCACAGCGGAACCGCGCGCGCGATTTGACGGATTTTTTCCG
>DASXUF010000081.1 GCA_036504975.1 Candidatus Binatia bacterium
CCGCAGCAGCCGCGGCGGCGACGTTACTTACCACGGTCCGGGCCAGATGGTCGTCTATCCGATTATCGATCTGAAGTCGAAGCTCCGGAAAGACGTGCATCGCTATCTTAGGCTCTTAGAGCGGTCGGCGATTCGAACTCTCGAGAGCTTCGGCATCGTGGCGGAGCGCAATCCTCCCTGGACCGGAATTTGGATCGGCGGGAGAAAGATCGCGGCGATCGGCGTAGCGGTTCGGCGAGGGATTACTTACCATGGCCTCGCGCTCAACGTGAACACGGATCTGACGTACTTTCAGCGGATTATTCCATGCGGCCTTGCCTGGTCTGAAGTGACTTCGATGGCTAAAGAACTAGGTACAGACCAAAGTATCGAAGCTGTTAAGCAGCGATTCGCCACGAATCTCGCCGCCCTCTTCGGATATTCCGAAATTAAATCGCTCGCGAACTTACTTGATTTTCAGGCTCAAAAAGGCACCAGCTACGAGGCGCGTGAAGGTCCGCGAGCGGAGGCGTACTCTTCTAGTACGTTGGCGCGAAGCGGACCGAGCGCGCCTATTAAAACGCCTGCCAGTGGCAGGCTATGGTAGATGGCCCTTTTTCAACAGCCTGAGAAATTTTATGCCAAGAAGACATCCAGATTGGGTAAAGGTTAGGGCTCCAGGCAGCCCCAACTACCTCCGGCTCAAACGGATTCTAAGAGACCGCAAGCTCCACACCGTTTGCGAGGAGGCGCGCTGCCCGAACATCGGCGAGTGCTGGGGGCACAACACCGCGACCTTTTTGATCCTGGGCGACATATGCACGCGCGGCTGCCGCTTCTGCGCGATCAGCAAGGGCAAGCCGGTGCTGCTGGACCCCGAGGAGCCGCGCAATGTGGCTCTGTCCGTAAAAGATCTCGGATTGCAGCACATCGTCGTGACTTCCGTCGATCGCGACGACCTACCCGACGGCGGCTCCGCCCATTTCGCCAAAACCGTATTCTGGATCAAATCGCTGAATCCTGGGATACGAGTAGAAGTTTTAATTCCCGATTTCAAAGGAGATCATCGAGCGGTCGAGACCGTCGTGCAATCCGGCATTCACGTCCTGAACCACAACGTGGAGACCGTGCCGCGACTTTATAAGAAAGTCAGGCCCGGCTCGGTGTATCAGCGCTCCCTGGATGTTTTGAAGGCCGCGAAGTCGATCCGAGCCGAGGTTCTCACCAAATCCGGCCTGATGCTCGGCGTCGGCGAAACAATGGACGAGGTGATGGCGACATTGAGAGACTTGCGCGACGCCGGTTGCAACATAGTAACGCTCGGCCAATATCTCCAGCCGTCAACAAATCAACTTCCAGTTGACCGTTACGTCACCCCCGACGAGTTTCAGCAGCTCAAAATCGACGCCGACAAACTCGGCTTCCGCCACGTCGAATCGGGGCCCCTCGTGCGCAGCTCCTACCACGCCTGGAGCCACGTAAATTGACTCACGTCAGTGAGTCACCCTGAGCACCTTCGCTTTCTGTCATGCTGATCCGCGGAGCGAAGCATCTATCTTTCACGCTCAGGTTCCGCGAAGGCTCTCGCCGTTTTTCATCATCTCACTTGAACTTCTCTCCTCCACTATTTCTCCCCGATTTCATTGACACAAAAAGCGATTATGGTACGGATTAGGAGGACAATGGCATGAAAGCTAAGAAGGTCAAGATGGGCATTCGCAGCACCGACGACGTGCTGAGGGAAACCGCCGATACTATGAAGAGCGTTGCAGCAGGAAAAAAGGTCAGGCCCAAAGGCCGGCGCCTATTCTTCACGAGCCCCGAGGCCCTAAGGCGGTTCCTGACTCCCAAAAGACTGGACCTCATCCGCCTCATTCGCAAGCGCCGGCCGGCCTCCATCAACGCGCTTGCATCTTTGGCGCATCGCGATTTCAAGAGGGTCTACGAAGATATTCAGAGCCTAGCTCAAGCAGGCTTAGTAGATCTCGCAAACGGGACACGTCGGAACAAGACGCCCCGCGTAGCAGATGAGCTACATCTAGAGATTGTGGTCTAGCTCCAAGGTTCTCCTGGGCAGCAAATGGATGAACAAAAAATCACTGCCGATCTGCTTCGAAAGCTGATGTCGGAGATATCTGAGGAATACTGGTGTGCCGGCTGGCTGGGTGGCCTTGAGTACATGTTATGGGATACGGTTACCGGCAAGCGGAAAGATATTTGTAGTCCCGAAGAGATCGAGCAGTTAAAGTACCTGTCGGAGAAATGCGGTGGATGGATTATTTGGAATGACCAGGCAACAGATGAAAAGTTTGTGCCGATGGAGGAGTGGCTTCGGCGATACGAAGCAAACAACCACAGATATTCGGCAGAATGATCGCCACGTCGAATCCGGCCCGCTCGTGCGCAGCTCCTACCACGCCTGGAGCCACGTAAATTGACTCACCTTTGTGAGTCATCCTGCGCGCAGCGAAGGATCTCAACTCTCCGGTGTCAACAACGTTGACAGATCACCACCTTACCGGTTACTCTCCGGCCCAAAATCAGGGTCCGGGCCGCCGGTCATCTTTGAGCGCCACATCGAAATCTCCGAACGGGTAAGGCGCCCCGATCAAGGAGGCGATCAATGAAATCTCGATGCGCATATCTCATTGGAGGATTGATCCTGGGCTTTTTTCCCATCAACCGGGTAACGGCAGCGAACGTCGAAGTCTTTCATGCCGATTCGCTCGCCGGTCCGATGCAACAACTCAAGAAGGCCTTCGAAGGAAAACACCAGGGAGTTACCATCAACCTGACCTCCGGTGTTTCGCGGCAGCTCGCCGAGCGCATTCTCAAAGGCGACACGTGCGACGTGTTCGCGCCGTCGTCCCCGGCGGTTGTCGATGAGGACCTGATGAACAAGAAAATCGCCGGCACCGGCAAGGAGGCCGCCTCCTGGTACGTCGTCTTTTCCGCGAATGAAATGGTCGTTATCACCGCGAAAGGGAATCCGCTGGGAATCCGTCAAGTCGCCGATCTCGCCAAGCCCGAGGTCAAGTTTGTCCGCGTGACCGGAGAGAAAGACCTGGCCACCAACCGGACGATCGAATTCTTGAAGAAAGCCTCGGCGCTCGAAGGAAAGCCGGAATTGGCTCAGAAAATCATCGACGGCGCCGCGGTGGATGCTTCGAAACCCAATTCGGTGCCGGATACGATACGCGCCGTGAGAGAAGGGAAAGCCAACGCAGGGGTGGTCTATTACTCGGCGGCGGTCGCGGCCAAGAACGATCTGGATATCGTCCGCTTCCCCGCGAGCGTCAACATAAGCGACGCAATCCGAAATGCGGCGACGGTGCCGGGGACGGCGAAGAACGAGAAGGACGCGATGGAGTTCGTCAAATTCCTCCTCTCGACGGAAGGCCAGAGCATCTTGAAAGAAACCGGCCAGCCGCCGGTGGTTCCGGCCATCCGAAAGGGAAGCGTGCCGGCAGAACTCAAATAACGCGGAATACTTTTTTGCGCCTACCCCCGGTGCGTTGAAGAGCGAGGGACAGCAATTCTCCACATAAGATTGACTTTAGCCACCCTCCGGAGATACTTAGCTAGATGACGGTGCTGCGTCATGGGAGTGATTAGAAAAAATCTTCCGCTTCTTGGTCGCCGTGGGCAGAGAGAGGTGGAGTGTTTGTTCGACACGGGTGCGTCTTCAAGCTTTATTCGGCCAGAATTGGTCCGCGAGGTAGGTATCCCCACGACGCACCTCCTAAAGCCAGTCCGGATTAGGCTTGGCAAAGGATCAACACGAGTTTCCCGCATTGCGGCCACCATGATCCGCCTGAACGGGGCAACTCTGGCGGATACCGCCTATGTCATGCCGGGGCTGACCGAAGATTATGTCCTGGGGGCTGAGTTCCTCGAACGCTATGATATTCGGCTTGATCCCAAGCGTCGCCGGCTTGTTCTTCCTTCCAAACGTCACCTGTCACTTGTTCTTATCTAAAAGACTTCAAATTCAGGCGTAAACAGACTGTTGAAAAACCCCCGTTCACCCTTCGACGCGCTCAGGGCGAACGGAGGAGAGCTGAAATCGTTGAAGGTTTTCCGTTCGTGCTGAGCCTGTCGAAGCACGAGTAGGACTTTTTCAACAGTCTGTAAAGAACTAAGTAAGCGAATGGTTTAGCTCCACAGGGGATGCTCTGCTACGTGCTCCTCCCTCACCGGAGCTTGACGCAAACAACAACCCAATCAGCTTTTTTGCCCTCCCGTCCCCTTCATCGCCGCCAACACCCGCGCCGGCGTGAACGGCGCTTCGCGGAGGCGCGCGCCGGTCGCGTCGAAGACCGCGTTGGCGATCGCCGCCGGAATCGGAACCGTCGACAACTCGCCGGCGCCGACCGGAGAGACGTCTTTTCGATCGATTAGGACGATATCGAGTTCCGGAATCTCGGGGAATTTGAGAATCGGATAGCTTCCCCAATCCAGGCTCGTCACGCCGTTCCCGTCAAACGCGACTTCTTCGAGCAGCGCGCGGCTCACGCCCTGGATGATATTGCCCTCGATCTGATTTTTAACTCCGTCCGGATTGACGATAAGGCCGCAATCGTGAGCGAGCGTGATTCGCCGCACGGCGACCTTGCCCGTGGATTTCTCGACTTCGACCTCCGCGATCGCGGCGGCATAACCTCCGGAGCGCCGCGTCATCGCGACGCCCTTTCCTTTGACGCTTGGCGCATCTGAATTCTCGGCCGGCTGCCGGCGCTTTTGCCATTGAACCTTTTCGGCCGCGGCCTTGAGCACGTCCGTGGCGCGCTTGTCACCGGTCAGGTAACGCAGCCGAAGCTCGACCGGATCGGCGCCGAGGTCGGCCGCGATCTCGCTCAACAGCGATTCGCTGGCGAAGCAGCGCGACAACTGCCCCGGCGCGCGCAGGTTGCTAGTGCGGAGCGGAATCGGCTCGGGTTGCAGCCACGGGATCTCCTCCGCGATGACTTTGGTGTTTTCGAAAGCGTAGATCTCGCCGCCGCCCTGGTTGCCGTTGCCCTGACCCTGCTCCTTTGGTTTCATCCCGATCTGTTCCGAGGCAAGAAGGATCATCCTTGAACCGACGGTCCACGGCAAACTGTGGTCGACGAACTCCCAGGCTACGAGTTTGCGTTCCTCACCGATACCGGCTCGCACCTTCTGCAACTGCGCCGGCCCCTTGGGCTCCCAGCCGTGCTCGTCGTGGCGCGACCACTGTACGCGCACCGCCGCGCCCGCGGCGCGCGACAAGAGCGCGGCGTCTTCGGCGCAGTCGTCGTTGCTGAGCCGCCCATAAGAACCGGAAGCTTCGCGATAAATGACGCGGACCTTTTCTTCCGGAATTTTCAGCAGGCCGGCGATCGATGCGCGCGTGCGAAACGGCCCCTGGCAACCCGACCACACCGTCGCTTGGTCTCCGTGCACGTCGGCCACCGCGCAGGACGGCCCGATCATGCCGTGCATCTGGAACGGCCAGCGAAAGGTCGCCTCGTATTGTTTTTTTGTTTTGCCGAGCGCGGCGGCCGGATCGCCCCGCTCGACGGCTTTCAAGGTCGTGAAACTTTTCGTCGTCGTCAGGTAGGCATCCAGCTCTTCCCGGTTCGCGGGCAGTTTGGTGGCCGGTTTTGACCAGGTCACTTTCAGCGCTTGCGCCGCCTGGATCGCCGCCCATTCGGTCTTCGCCACGACGCCGACGAAATTCCCCTGGCGCACGATTTTCACGAAACCGGGAACATTTTTGATAGAATCTTCGTCGATCGTCGCCGGCGCGGTGTTGATCACCGGCGGCCGTATGACCCGGCCATGAAGCATTCCCGGAATGCGCACGTCATGAACGTAAACCGCCTCGCCGGTCACCTTCGGCGGCAGGTCGAAGCGCGGCACCGGCTGCCCGACCGTTTCGTATTCCCCGGGGCTCTTCGGTTTTACGTCCTGAGCCAGCTTCAACTCCCCGGCTCTGCCCTCGGCTTGAATGGCGACGTTGAAGCGCTTCCCGCCGACGAGCTGCGCGTAGGATACCTTCTTCGATGAATTCCCGATGACGCTCACGACGCCGTCTTTGACGGTGAGTTTCTCGACCGGCGTGCCGAGCTTCTGCGCCGCCAAGCGCAAGAGTTCTTTACGCGCCGCCGCGGCCGCTTGCCGTATCTGCGGGCCGGCGCGCTCGATGGTGCGGCTGCCTGAAGTTGTCGCCTGGTCGATCGTCTTTTGCGTGTCGCCCATATCGACCTTGATTTTTTTCCAGGAAACGTCCAGCTCTTCGGCGGCGATCTGGGCCAGGGCGGTTTTGATGCCGGTGCCGAGCTCGACTTTGCTGGTGAAGACGGTCACGGTGCCGTCCTGGCCGATAGCGATCCAGGAATCGAGTTGCCTCGGATCGGGCGCGCCGCCGGGAGCGGACGCCGATTGCGCGAATAGGTCCAATTCCGCAGGGAAGAGATTGAAACTTACGATCAACGCGCCGGCGCCCTTGAGAAGTTGTCTGCGGGAGAGTTCAAGCGTTTTCATCTTCACCGCTCCTTCCTCAAACCTTCTGGCCCGAGGCGCGTTTGACCGCGCGCAGGATCCGCGTGTGCGCGCCGCAACGGCAGAGATTGTCGGCGAGCGCTGCCTTGATTTGGCCGTCCGTCGGCTTTGGGTTTGCGTCGAGCAACGCCTTGGCGCTCATGACCATGCCGTTGATGCAGTAACCGCATTGAAGCGCCTGCTCGTCGATAAAAGCTTTTTGCAGCGGATGAAGCTTCTTGGTCGATCCGAGCCCTTCGAGCGTGGTCACCGGCCGGTTGGTCGCGCTCTTGACCGCCGTCACGCAGGAGCGGATCGCTTTGCCGTCCATAATGACGTTGCAGGCGCCGCACTGGGACAGGCCGCAGCCGAATTTGGGTCCGTTAAGCTTGAGATCGTTTCTTAGGACGTAGAGAAGCGGCGTCTCCGGATCGGTCTCGACGGTACGCGCCTTACCGTTTACTTTGAGTGATATTCGCGCCATGGGAAGCTCCTTTTTATCGCTGAGGAAAGACTCCAGCCGCATCTATCGACCGACGCTCACACGTCTAGATCAGCCGCCGGGGTCTGTCAATATCGCAACGGCTCCCGAAAGGAGTCTTTTCCAATACCCCCGAAATGTGCTTTAAGAGTTTTCAACGGATGGAGGTCCATATGAAGATTTTGCGCATGCGATCGTGGAACTTTCACGCGGACGACCTGGAACAGATGACCCGTTTTTATCGGGACGGGCTCGGCGCCGAGCTACGAACAACGCACACGGTTGCGGGCGTCAAGGTCGTGCGCTTGCGCGCGGGCGAGACCGGCCTAGGTTTATTCGATGCGTCGGAGAAGCGCGCGCCGCGCGTGCCGCACCACACCTTCGATATCGAAGGGCCGGATGATGCCAACGAGCTGGCGAAAGAGCTTGCAGCCAAGGGCCTCAAAGTGGACGAGATCCGCGTGCACGGCGAAGGTCCCGGCTACTCGGTCTATGTGATCGATCCGAGCGGCAATCGACTCGAACTCTCCAAAGATTAGGCGCTATTATTCGTGACCCGAAGAGAGATCCAAACTTCGTGACCTTCGTAATACTATGCCTGAAAGTTTTCGCAGTCTGCGCAAATTTACCGGTCGCCCGTAGCTGTTAAAGGGCGGGGATTTGCTCGCGCCAAGACGCCAAGAACGCAAAGAATAGAGGAATCCCCTTTCATCCCCCTTTGACAAAGGGGGAAAGAGGGGGATTTGAGGGCGAAACGGAATCATGAAGAAACAAAAAATCATCGGGAGCTCGATTCCCAGAGCGGGAAGCGTGGAAAAGGTCACGGGGAGGGCGGTGTACGCGGTCGATGTGACTTTGCCAGGGATGTTGTGGGGCAAAGTGCTGCGCAGCCCGA
>DASXUF010000082.1 GCA_036504975.1 Candidatus Binatia bacterium
TTTACATTCGAGCTTTCACCTCCTGGGTCACCCCTTAGGGGGGTGTCGAGTATCACTACGCGGGCAAACAACCAATTCCCGCGACCGGACTTTCACCGGCTAGACAAGCAACCGTATAGGCTGCATACGAAGGACACGAAGCACGCGAAGGAAGAGGGGACAGGTCGCCAAAAACCGGCTTGACTGTAAACAATCGACTGGGATTCATGAAGCCCTTGCGGCAAGAGCACTTCGGCAAGATCGTTCAGCGCGAATTCACCAAGCAGGCCGAGCGATTTTCTCGGTCGCAGTCCATGCGGCGGAAAGGGGGCCTGGAAATTCTGCCGCCGTTGGCCGGCGTCAAGCGATCGCACCGCGTCCTCGATCTCGCCTGCGGCCCGGGCTTCGTCGCACTGGAGTTTGCCAAACATGCCCGCCAGGTCGTCGGCGTCGATCTGACGGCGGAGATGCTGAGGAAGGCGCGCGCGTTGGCGCGCCGCGAAGGTTTCGACAACGCAACTTTTCGCCGCGCCGACGTGAGCCGTCTGCCGTTTGCCGACGGAAGCTTCGATCTGGTCGTGACGCGCGCCTCATTCCACCACTTCCCTCAGCCCGAGCAGGTATTGAATGAAATGGTTCGCGTGCTCAAGCGGAACGGGAAGATTCTGATTTCCGACAACACCTCGAAGAACGACCCGGAAAAGAGCCGTTGGCAGAACAGGCTCGAAAAAATGCGCGATCCGTCGCACGTCGAGATGATTCCGCTCAGGAAGTGGCGCAAACTATTTAAGAACGCGGGTCTCAGAGTCGTGAAAGTAAAGAGGCTCGTGCAGCGGCGAGACGCTGAGGACTGGATGGCGCTGACCCAGACGCCGCTGAAAGTGAAGCGAATGATACGATGGCTACTCAGGCAATCGATGCGCGGCGACACGACCGGACAAAACGTTCGCCTGATCGACGGCCGGCTATTCTTCGATTTGAATTACCGGATCTTCGTGCTGGAAGTTTCAGCGCGACAGATTCCCTCACCCTCGCCCTCTCCCTGTGGGAGAGGGAAGGGGTGAGGGTTTTCCAAGTGTGCTGACCCTATGTCCCCCTGCGGTTCCCCCACAGCTCGATGTGCAGCCGCGGCGTGTAAGAAAATCGGTGCTCTTTGCATAGCTCCACGATCCACGTAGCGCGCTCGGCGAGCTCTTCTTTGGTCGTCCCCTGGGGCATGATGAGGACGTGGCTCCGCTCGACGTTGCCGAGCCTTGCTAGAATTTGCTCGACCTCTACAAAGTCGTTCTGATTGTCGACGACGAACTTGAGCTGGTAATCGTAGCCGTCGATGAATTGCTCGATCACGGGCAGGTTGAGCCGATGCTGCTCGTGCATCCACGCAAACCGGCCCTGATCCCTTTTCCAGGGCGTCGAGTTGACGAGCTTCGGGCTCATCGACACGAGGTCGCACGAAACCGGCTTGAAGATCGTCGCCGCGGTCTCGATCGTGATGTGAAAGCTTTCGCGCTTGAGCCTGTGCGTCAGCTCCTCTATCTCGTGCGCCAGCAGCGGTTCGCCGCCGGTCACGACGGCGTGCTTCGCCGGATGCCGCTTTACTTCCGTCAGTATTTCGTCGAGGCTCCGCTCTTCGCCCTCGGGCTCCCACGACGTGTAGGGCGTGTCGCACCAGACGCAGCGCAAGTTGCAGCCGGAAGTTCGGATGAACGTCGACGGCACTCCGATGAGCCGTCCTTCGCCTTGAATGGAGTAGAAGATATCGGCGATGCGCATAGCGCCAGCTTAGCAAAGCGCCGGAGGAGAATCGAACGGCGACGGGTTGTGGTTCCAGTTTGATAAGGTTTTGTAGGGGCGACCACCCGTGGTCGCCCGAAAGAAGGGCAGGCACAGGGGCCTGCCCCTACGTAGAATGTTGTTGAATCAAATTGAACCACTATCCCGCGACGAATTTGCCTTGACTAACCGCCGACCTGTGATACAAGTCAAAGGTTGTGCGATGAAACCGGATAAAGAAGCAGTACGCGCCGAGGAATTGAAGTTGAAACGGCTCCGGTATCTGATGGATTTTACCGCCGCGCTCCTCTGGCAAACCGACCTGAGCCTCGCCCAAGCCCAGAAGCTCGTTGCCGACGCGAGAGAAAAGGCCTTGGAGCTTTTTCCCGACAAAGGCAACACCTTCGATCTGATCTACGGCGCGCGCTTCCGCCGCATTCTGGTCGAGAGATTTCACCTGCAATAGACTACGATGAGTCAAGACTGGATTCACATACGCGGCGCGAGGCAGAATAACCTCAAAAACTTCGACCTCGATATTCCGCTCAACGCCCTGACCGTCGTCACCGGCGTTAGCGGCTCGGGAAAATCCACTCTCGCCTTCGATATTCTCTACGCGGAGGGGCAGCGGCGCTACGTGGAGAGCTTCTCCGCCTACGCGCGCCAGTTCCTCGACCGCATGGACAAGCCCGAAGTGGAGAGCATCGAAGGCATTCCTCCCACGATAGCGATCGATCAGCGCCGGCGGGTCAAAACTTCGCGCTCGACGGTCGGAACGATGACCGAGCTGCACGATCATCTGAAGCTCCTCTTCGCCAAGGTCTCGCTGCTTTACTGCAAGGGCTGCGGCCGGGTGGTGGAGCGCGACACGGCACAAACGATCTTTAAGAAATTGAGCGGCGCGCCCGAGGGCTCGACTGTAGTTCTCACTTTTCCACTTGCCATTTCGCCCTCGTTTCCTTGGAGCGAGACCAAGCTCGGCTTGCAGGGCGCGGGCTTCCACCGTTTGTTGCGCGACGACGCCGTCTGCGATCTGGAAGACATCCAAGAGCCTCCCGCCGGGACGGATAAAATCGAAGTCGTGGTGGACCGGTTGATTCACCGTCCGGAGGCGAAGAAGAGAATCACCGGATCCCTCGAGCAGGCGCTTCAGTACGGCAAAGGAAGGCTCAATTTATACTACCCGGACGACGGCTGGCGGCGGGAGCCTTTCAGCAGCCACTTTCACTGCCCGCATTGCGATTTCACGTACCACGATCCGACGCCGAACCTGTTCTCGTTCAACAGCCCGCTGGGCGCGTGCGAGACCTGCCGCGGCTTCGGCCGGGTCATCGACATCGATCTCGATCTGGTGATTCCAGATCCGACGAAGTCGCTCGGCGACGGCGCGATCAAGCCGTGGAAAACCAAGGCGCGGAGAACCCAGCGCCTGATGGAGTTCTGCGAGAGCAAAAAAATCCCGACGAAAAAGCCGTACGCTGAGCTGAGCGATAGGCAAAAAGATTTGATCGTCAACGGCGACGGCAGGTTCAAAGGCATCCGGGGCTGGTTCCAGCGCCTGGAGCGGAAGAGCTACCGCATGCACGTGCGGGTCTTTCTCTCGCGCTACCGCGCCTACCTGCTGTGTCCTGATTGCCAGGGCTCGCGGCTCAAGCCCGACGCGCTCAATTTCCGCGTCGACGGCAAGACCGTCGCCGAGATCAACGCCATGAGCGTCGGCGACGCCCATCGCTTCTTCCAAGATCTTCGCCTCGGCGCCGAGAGCGACGCCGTCGCGCGGCTGATTTTGGATGAGATCCGCCGCCGGCTCGGCTATCTCATGGGCGTCGGCCTCGAATACCTCACGTTGGACCGCCAGTCGCGCACGCTCTCGGGCGGCGAGCTCGAGCGCGTCGATCTCACCACCGCGATCGGCTCGTCGCTGGTGAATACGCTCTACGTGCTCGACGAGCCCTCGATCGGCCTGCACCCGCGCGACAGCCACCGCCTCGTCGAGATTCTTCATGATCTCCGCGCCAACCAGAACACCGTCGTCGTGGTCGAGCACGATCCCGAGATCATCAAGGAGAGCGACTACGTCATCGACCTCGGGCCGAAGGCCGGCGAGCACGGCGGCGAGATCGTCTTTGCCGGACCCTATGGGGATCTGTTGAACGATCAGAAGTCGCTCACCGCAGCCTATCTATCGCAGAGGAAAAGCATCCCGTTTCCTTCGCGCCGGCGCAAGACGATCCCCCAGCGAACGATCCGAATCCTCGGCGCGAACGCCAACAATCTCCAAAACATCGACGTCGATATTCCACTCGGACTTTTTGTCTGCATCACCGGAGTTTCCGGATCGGGCAAGTCGAGTCTGGTCGACGAAGTGATTCATCGAAATTTGCGCAAGCTGAAAGACTCTCCGGGCGCGACGATCACCCACTGCGCCCGGGTTGAAGGAGCGGACAAGATCTCCGACGTGGTTCTCGTCGATCAATCGCCGGTCGGCACCACGCCGCGCTCGAACCCGGCGACGTACATGAAAGTCTTCGACGGCATCCGCAAACTCTTCGCCGCCGCCGACCTTTCGCGCCTGCGCGGCTACACGCCGTCGACCTTTTCCTTCAACGTCGAAGGCGGCCGCTGCGAGACGTGCCGCGGCGAAGGCTACGAGAAAGTCGAGATGCAGTTCCTCTCGGACGTCTACACCTCCTGCCCCGAGTGCCAGGGGAGCCGCTTCCGCCAGGATATTTTAGAAGTGACCTATCGCCGTCGCACGATCCGCGACGTGCTCGACATGACGGTCGCGGAGGCGATGGAGTTTTTCAAAGACTCGACGGAGGTCGAATACGGCCTCCGCCCGCTGCGCGCGGTCGGTCTCGACTACGTTCGTCTGGGACAACCGCTCACCACGCTTTCAGGCGGTGAATCACAGCGGCTGAAGCTCGCCGCCCACATGGCCAAAGCGCGCAAGTCGGGAACCCTTTTTATCTTCGACGAGCCGACCACCGGCCTCCACTTCCACGACATCGAGCGGCTGCTCTGGGCCTTCAACGAGCTGATCGACCAGGGGCACTCCGTCGTCGTCATCGAGCACAACATGGACGTGGTCAAATGCGCCGACCACATCATCGACCTCGGGCCCGAAGGCGGCGACGCCGGCGGCGCGATCGTCGCCGTCGGGACGCCGGAGGAGATCGCGCACAGCGACAGATCTCATACGGGACGGTATCTCAAATCGTATTTGAAGCACGGCGCGGTATCTCCCTTCATACCGCGTCTGGAAAAAAGTTTGACCGTAGCGGGGCCAAACGGTTCCGCCAACGGCAATAACGCCATCAAAATCGTCGGCGCCAAAGAGCACAACTTAAAAAATATCAACCTGGACATTCCGCGCGACCGCTTCGTCGTGATCACGGGACTCAGCGGCTCGGGAAAATCGTCGCTCGCCTTCGACATCATTTACGCCGAGGGGCAGCGCCGCTACATCGACAGCCTCTCGGCCTACGCGAGACAGTTCCTCAACATCATGGACCGCCCCAACGTCGATCTGCTCTCGGGCATTCCGCCGACGGTGGCGATCGAGCAGCGCTTGAGCCAGGGCGGGAGGAATTCGACCGTCGCGACGGTCACGGAGATTTACCACTACCTCAGGCTGCTTTATTCGAAGGTAGGAAAACAACACTGCGTTCAATGCGCGCGCGAGATCAGATCGCTCACCAAAAGCCAGATCCTCGACCGCATTTCCCGCGTTCACCGCGGCAAGGAAGTCGCGGTGCTGAGCCCGATCGTCAGGGGACGGAAGGGATTTCACAAAGAGGTGATCACCGGCGCGCTCAAGCTCGGCTACCGGCGCGCGCGCATCGACGGACAGGTGGTGGATTTGCGCTCGCCGAAATTGGCCGCCGGCCTGGAGCGCTATCGCGAGCACGACATCGACGTTCTCGTCGGCCAGGCCAAAGCGGGCGGCCGCGAGGTCGAGGCGCTGGTCGAGCAAGGCCTCCGCCTCGGCAACGGCGTGGTGCACCTCGTCACGCGCTCCGGCGAGCACATCTACAACCAGCGGCTCTTCTGCCTCCACTGCGGCATCGGCTACGAAACGCTCGATCCGCGATTGTTTTCGTTCAACAGCCGGCACGGCGCCTGCGCCGAATGCGCCGGCGTCGGCTTCAGTCTGGAGTTCGATCCCGACCTGATGATAACCGATCCGCGGCGTTCGCTCGCGGAGATTTTATCTGCCTGGACGTCCGGCTCGTCGATGAGCGCGGGGGAGATCAAGCGCCGCGTGGATAATCTGCGGCGCGATTTGAAAAAGGCGCGGGTCGAGGTCGAAACGCCGTTCGCCCGCCTGGGCAAAAAGAATCGCCAGACGGTGGTTCACGGCGGCGGGAAATTCATCGGTCTACTACCCTATTTCAAGGGACTATGGGACGGCGCGGAAAACGGCCTGGCCGAGTGGTTGTCGCAGTTCATGTCCGAGTCTATGTGCGCTTCGTGTCACGGCAGGCGCCTCAGCCGCCGCGCCCAGGCGGTCAAGGTGAACGGCCAGGCGATCTGGCAGGTGAGCGCGCTTTCGGTGAAGGAAGCCCAGGGTTATTTCCACGGGCTCGATTTGAACCAGCATGACAACGGCGGCACGGCGCGCGACCGCGCGGTCACCGAAAAAGTTTTGCGCGAGATCCAGCAGCGGCTCGATTTTCTCGCCGAAGTCGGACTGCCCTATCTCACTCTCGACCGGCGCGCCGATACGCTCTCGGGCGGCGAGGCCCAGCGCATCCGCCTCGCGGCGCAGCTCGGCTCCAATCTCCGCGGCGTTTGCTACATCCTCGACGAGCCGACGATCGGCCTCCATCCGCGCGATAACGCCATGCTCCTCGGCACGCTGAAGAAACTGGAAAAGGCCGGCAACAGCGTGCTCGTCGTCGAGCATGACGAGGCGACGATCGAGTCCGCCGATATCATCGTGGACTTGGGTCCCGGCGCGGGAGTCCACGGCGGCAACGTCGTCGCGATCGGCACGCCGGAAGAAATTCGCCGCAACCCGGCGTCGCCGACCGGCAATTTTTTGAACGCGCCGAAGAAGCGCAACTGGCCCCTGCGGCTCTTCGCCGGGACGGCCTGGCTCACGATCCGCGGCGCCAAGGCCAACAACTTGAAGACCGTGGACGTGAAGCTGCCGCTCGGCTCGTGGAGCTGCGTCACCGGAATCTCCGGCTCGGGAAAAAGCACCTTGGTCAAGGAAGTTCTCTACAAAGGACTGAAGTTGAAGCTCGGCCAGTTCGCCGGCCGCCCCGGCGAGCACAAGGACATCGCGGGCTGGCAAGCGCTGGAGCGCGTGGTGGAAGTCGACCAGAGCCCGATCGGCAAGACGCCGCGGTCCATTCCGGCGTCCTACGTCGGCTTTCTCGACGAGATCCGGCGCATATTCGCGCTCACGCCGGAAGCGCGTCTTCGCGGCTACGCGCCGAATCGGTTTTCCTTCAACGTCTCCGGCGGCCGCTGCGAAGTTTGCGCGGGCCAGGGAAAGATCCGTAAGGAGATGAGCTTTCTGCCTGACGTGTTTCTCGACTGCGACGCCTGCGGCGGCCAGCGCTTCAACGAGGAGACGCTCAACATCCGCTACAACGGCAAGAACATCGGCGACGTACTGCGCATGACCGTGGAAGAGGGAGTGGAGTTTTTCCGCGCGCTGCCGAAAGTCATGGGGCCGGTGCGAATTTTGAACGACATTGGGATGGGCTACATCACGCTCGGGCAGGCGAGCAACACGCTGTCCGGCGGCGAGGCGCAGCGCATCAAGCTCGCCTACGAGCTGGGGAAAGAGTCGCGCGGAAAAACGCTCTACGTTTTAGACGAGCCGACGACGGGACTGCATTTTTCCGACGTGGAGAAGTTGATTCAGATATTGCACCGGCTGGTCGACATGGGCAACACGGTGGTGACGATCGAGCACAATCTTGAAATCATCAAAGAAGCGGATTACCTGATCGATCTCGGCCCGGAAGGCGGCGAGAAGGGCGGCCATGTCGTCGCCTGCGGCCCGCCGCTGGAGATGATCAAAGACGGCAAGCGCTCCCACACCGCCCGCTATTTGCGGGATTATTTGAAGGGGAATTCGGCCAAGAAAGAAAGACCGGTAGAAGCAGAGACCGTTTGAGGCGTGATTTTTTCTCTTGGAGTGACAACTCTGCTGAGATGGATTATATTAATCGGTGCCGGAGGTAAATTCCCTTGGCCAAACCAGAAAAGAAACTAGCCGAAAGTCTTCTCACCACGATCCGATCTCTGCCAAAACGCGAGAGGGAGCTTGTGCTGCTCGGTCTCGTCAAGGATAGGAAAGTCCGGCACGATCTGATCGATCTCGCTACGATCGAGGAAAGGAGAAACGAGCCGTCCCGTCCTTTCCGGGAGTATCTAAAAAAACGGGGCGATTAGGTGGCCTACACAGTCGAGATCAAACGATCAGCCGAGAAGGAAATGGACCGCCTTCCCGCCAAGATTCACAAAAACATTAGCAACAGAATTCTGTCTCTCGAAAACAACCCTCGGCCGCCGGGCACTCTAAAACTCGAAGGAGGCGACGGTTACCGCCTACGCGTCGGAGACTATCGAGTTCTCTACACGATCGACGATCAAGCGAAGCGGGTTTTTATCTACAGCGTTGCCCATCGAAGAGAAGCATACCGATAAGGCCCAAAGTCGAACGAATGAGCCGTCCAGAAGCCGATGAGTCGCCCTACCGATCGCCAAGGCGCGATCACGACCGGCGATTCTTCTATAAGTACGTTTCCTCCCATGTGGCAAAGATAGTCTTGGCAACTAGAAAGCTGCGTTGGAGTTCGCCTCTCTTGTTTAATGATCCCTTTGACGTGACCCAAGAGCTGCGCCTGAACTTCAACGAAGCAGAACTACATGCAGCGGTTGCAGAAGAGTGGGCAACCCTGCTGGAAACGGATGATCCCTCTTACGAGCCGTCTCGCCCTTGGCAGAAAGCAATAGCAGCTATGACGACCGCCCTCCGGGACAAACGTGATCTGCGACTTCGTATGGCAGCGCGTATGCGGCGCGATCCGGGTCCGATGACGGCAGGTCAATTCGAAGCTTTTGCCGCACTCAAGCAAGTTTGGCGTGAGATCGTGCCTAAGTTGCGAGTGCTGTGTCTTTCCGAACTGCATGACGTTACCTCAATGTGGTTCCACTATGCGGATAAGTACAGAGGCGCGGTCCTTCAGTTTGAGGCCGTCGATCAACTGGATAGTGTTTTTCTCGTTGCACGACCAGTCATCTACCAAGATACTCCTCCAGCCATCGCGACTAAGAAGGCTTGGGCCCGATGCCTGTTGGAAATAGGTCCGCAGAATTATTTTGACCTGATAAGAGAATACCAGTATGTCAAAACTATGGACTGGGCGTACGAACGAGAGTGGCGGCTCGCTAGTTTGGCGCGTGGTGGGGGAGACGGAGCTGTTCGCGGACTATGGCTTCTACCCCAGAGAGCTTGCCGGAGTTTACCTCGGCACTCAATGCTCGAAGGACGACGAGAAGGAAATTCTCGCTCTTCTCAGCCACGGGTTTGAACACGTTTCTGCCTATAGGGCTTTGATCGATGGACCTGAGGTGAAATTCATATTTCAACGTGTTCGGTAAGTCGATGGATCATCGAGCTCTCGAAATTTACATGCGGAATTTATCAGGGGCCAGAGAGCTATTTAGGGGCGGGCTCGACCGATCAACGCTTGCTCTTCTTCCAAGATCAGAAGCGCGCTTAGGGTCAAATCTTGAATTCTGATATTCATTCACCGCAGCTTGCCGGTCGACGGCCCCGTCCAGAACGACCGCGTTGATGAATTCGCCAGCATCCGCTCTTACTGCAGGCGTTACGTACTTGCACAACTTCGCAACTTCGCAACATGAACTGGGCCGCGCGCACGGTTTCAGAATTTTCCGGAACATGATAAACGAGGCGCGGGAAAGAAAAGAGCTACCGGCAATCGCGTCCTCGCGCGCTCTCTCAGCCGGAGTTTATCGCGCATCAGCCACACGTTGGGCGCGCTGCGCCTTGCGGAAATTGTGCGCTACGACAGCGATTCCAAACTGCGAGCGCGATACCGCCTGAAGCATCCGCGAAAAATGCGGCAGGTTCTGCGCGCCCTTTCCGCCTATGTCGAGTCGGCCTCATCGTCGAAGTGATGTTGCGTAGTTGCGCAATTGCGCAACTACGCAATAAAGAGCGAATCGAAGTCAGAGCCCCTGTTTATCTCTTCGCCACGCGCAAAGATTCTCTCGCCCAGGCGGCAAGCCGGTCGCGATCCTCGATGACGTCGACCGGGACCTCGTAGTAATTCTTTAGGGTTTGTTTTTCGTTGGGACGGTAAGGTTTCATACCGGCGTTCAGATAGGGACCGGCCGACTTGGGGTCGGTCTTGAAATAAAGCCTTCCTTTGAAGACGATGCCAAAAAAACTTTCCTCCTGATAAAGTCCGTGACCGCCGAACATAGAGCGGCATTCGAGATCCGGCAACTCCTGCAATTGATCGAGAACGAAATCTTTGAAGGAAGCATCCGCCGTGCCGGCCATCTGAGGATCAGATCAGCTCGGCATCATCTTCGGCAACGCTTTTTTCCACGCATCGAGCTTCTCAACACGTCCATACCAGGCGCGAACGCTTTCATACTTCTCCAGCGGCAAGCGTGCCGGCCGTGCGTAGATCAACGGGGCGGCGACTGATAAGTCGGCCAAGGTCAACCCGGCGCCGACGAGGTATTGTCGATCCTTCAAATGGCCGTCGAGCACGGCCGCCGAAATATGAAACAGATCCTCGCCTTCTTTGATCTTCGCCGGATCGGGTCCGCCCAGGTTCAAAAACTTTTTAATCATATTCTCCCAGACCAAGGTTCCCGTCGCTTTGCTCCACTGCGACGCCTGCCAGAATTGCCAGCGGCAGATATCGGCGCGGGTTCTGTCGTCCCCCGGCCAAAGCGAGTTGTTCGATTTCTTCGACGCCAGGTACTGCATGATCGCGTTCGACTCCCAAAGGATGAAATCGCCGTCCACCAGCGCGGGAACTTTGCCGTTGGGATTGATTTTGAGAAAAGCGGGATCTTTTTGCGCGCCTTTCAGCAAATCGACGAGTTGAAGATCGAGCTGGATGCCGAGATGGTTCGCCGTAGCGAGAACGTCCGTGCAGTTGGGCGAGTTCGGATGATAGTAAAGCTTCATAAAGCCTCCCGCAGCAAATTATGGCTTAACTTTTACGGCAGCGCCTGAAAAAAATTACCACTTCATCAGGGAAAGGCCGGGAAATTTCAGGTGTCCGCGTTCTACGGCGATCAGAATACTGGAATCGATCAGCGTTCCCACGGTGAATCCGGCACGGCAGGTTGCCGCCGGGCGCCCTCTTCCACCGCGTCCCAGAATCCAGCATCGGGTTTCGGCAGGGAGCGAAGCAAAGCGAACAAGTCCGCTCCGGTAAACCGGGACGGTTTCACAGGAGACATTTCACAGATAGGCTCACCGCTTCGCTCAATGACGAATGCCTCGCCGCCGTCGCGGATCCGATCCAGCAAGTTGGCAAAGGTGCGAGCCGCTTGAGTTGCTGAGATTGTGCTGGTTCCCTTGGGAGCGAGGCTAGACCGAGCTTGTCGCCTGCTCTTGCCCCGACCTTTTTGGGAGGGCGGTCTCTTCGCTTTGACAGGTTTCATAGGAATCTGATTATCCGACTTTTATGTCCACAGTCAAGGTCGAGCTGTCCTTTCACACCTTGGACAAACTACTTCGATCGACCTCCACCGTGTCTCCGACGCGGATGACGCCGTCTGTCAGAATCTCCGCGTTGAGGCCGCCGCGATGGACCAGGCCGCGCATCACGCCCTCGCGCGTGAGCTTTTGAAGATGAGCGCAGGGCTCGCAGAGATGCGCGCCGCGGAGCTTGACCTCGCCAATTTTAAACTCGCGGCCGACGAGATGGTTCAGAGGCACACCGCGCGTGACGATGTTCCGCCGGCTCTCTCCCGGTTTCAAGTCGATCCCGTAGTCTCGCTTGAGCGCTTCGAGCGCCTCGATCTCAATCAAAGTCACTTTGGCGCTCGACGCGCCCGGCTTGGAGTAAGTTCCGGTCCCGGTAAAGTATCGATCCCCTTCGAGACCTCTGCCGGCCACGGCGCGGACTCCGTCGACTTCTTTCGTCGGCGCCGCCGCGCTCGGCGCGATGTGAATAGAAACAATGACGGCTTCCGTCATGGCTTCTTTCCGGCTATCAGCGCGGAAATTTCCGGAGTCTGCATCCCATCTTTGAGCGCCGTGATGGTTCCGTGATCGCGGATTTCCTGGGCCAATCTCCTGGTTGCGCCGATGGCCGCTTTCAGAAAAGCCGAGCCGTAGCTCACACGCGCCACGCCGAGGTCCTGCAGCTCGCTCACGCCCGGCGTCTTGAGCCCGGCCAGAACGCTGACAGGCGCCTTTACTTCTTTGGCGAGCCGGCAGATCACGTCGCGCGCCACCGCGTTCATGAAGAAGATGCAATCCCCGCCCGCCTCGGCGTAAGCGTTGCCGCGGCGGATCGCCTCGTCCAGAGCTTTTTTTGGATCTTCGGTCATGACCATCAGCGCGTCCACTCGCGCGTTGAGAAAGAATTCGCTGCCGAGCTCGCGCTTGGCCTTCATCACGGCTGCGATCTTGCGCAACTGATCGTTCAGTTCCACCAGACCGCGGCCGACGCCGCTCTGCTTGCCGCCCGCGCCGTCTTCCAAATTCATTCCCGCCGTGCCCACGGCGACGAGCCCGCGCACGGTGTCGCCGATCTCATTTTCATCGCCGTAGCCGCGCTCGGCGTCGGCATTCACCGGCACGGAAACCGCGCCGGCGATTTTTCCCGTCACCTCGACGGCTTGAGCGCGGCTCATGACTTCGCCGTCGGGATAGCCCAGCGCCGCCGCGATCCCGCCGCTGGTGCACTGGATGGCCTTGAATCCCATCTGCTCGAACAAGCGCGCGCTGAGAACGTCGTACGCCCCGGGCATGACGAGAATCTCCGGCGCGCGGACCAGCTCCTTGAGCCTTCGACTCTTGGCATTGGCCGCGTTTATCGTTGCCGGAGATATCGGCTCCATGAAGACCTCTCGCTGATCAGGAGTTTTAATCCTTAGTCCGAGAGCGAATCGGAAGCAAGCGAGCGGCTTTACAACCAAGCGTAGTAGGTGATGACGCCGAGAACAATGACGCTCCACCAGAGCGCCAGCTCTGTGCGCATCCACAGCTTGTAGTTTTGAAAACACAACGACTGTGGCAGCCAGTCGGTGCCGGCTCGAATCAGAATGTAGAATCCTAGAAGCTGCGCGGCGCTTCCCAGAATGGCATGGAGAGTGGGCAACAAGTAGTAGGACTGCCCCAGTCGCCGCGGCAGCTCGGGAAAGATATCGCGCGCGAACGGCGGCAGCATGATCAGGGCGATTAAAACAAGATTGAGCAGCACGACGCTGCCCTGGCAGACGGCGTGGGCCCGATAGAATCCGCGGCGCGCGAGAACCATGCCCAGCACCAGGGCAAAACCCATCAAGAGCTGGACGACAAGATTGACGTCCGATCCGAGCGTTGCCCCGGTCCCCAGGAATCCCGCGGTGTCCACGGAGGATTTACTTTTTTTCCACGATGTCGGGCTTGAGGCTGGAAGCGAGCGCGAGGAATTCTTTTTTCTCCTTCTCCGGAACTTTGAATTTATCGAGCGAGGCAATCAGATGTTTGACGGTCAAATCCCAGTCGCTCTCGGTGATGCCGAGCCCGGCGTGCACGGTCTTCATCGGGCGTCCGATGTAGAGGCAAGGACCGCCGGTGGCTTGGCAGAGCTGATCCACCACGAGCTGGCGCAGTCTTTTTTGCGAATCGGCGCTCATGCCGACGAGGAAACGATTGAGTTGCTTGTCGGCGGCGAGGCGTCCGATAAAATCGTCCGAGACCGCCGCGATCGCGTCGTATCCGCCGAGCCGCTTGTACAGGCTGGGCGCGGCTTGGCCGCCCGGCGCCTGAGCCGACGCGCTCCAGGCGCAGCCGGTGAGCGACAACACCACCAACGCCACGACATTGACAAAGAAACGTGTTTTCATTGCTTCAGCCTCCAAATAAAATTTGTTCGAGTATCTTAGACCGATCGCTGTTTGTCAATCGTAAATTCCCCGGGACCGGAAGCTCCGGTCCCGGGGAATCCATGGCTCTCATAAGCCGGCAAATTTTTCCGGGAACTGCTTGACGATCGCTTCGCTCAGCGGATCGCCGATCATGTGCATGTGGCCGTACGCCTCGCGCAAGGCCGTGTTGGCTTTGACGGGATCTTTCGCCGCCTGGGCATCCACGACCGCCTTCAATGTCAGCACGTGGGATTTGACCAGCTCGGCGACGGTTGCCTTCGGCAGGTTTGGGTTGGCCGAGTTGAGAAACGCGCCGAAGTCCTCGGTGTAGCCGACGAGATCGTTCACCGCTTTTTGTTGCTTGGCTTTGTCGCCCGAGGCCACGCCCATGGTGTAGTCCACGAAGAAGCCGATGTGCTTGCGCCACAAAGGCAGAAACGCCCGCTCCGCGTCTCCGCCGTATACGGAGCCGATCGCCTTAGAGATGGCGACTGAATTCGCGTCGAGTGCGCCGGCGGCGGCTTTGAACTCCGCGTCGCGCCCGCCCAGCGCCGCGCCGGTGGCCGCGGCGGCGAGATAAACGTGCTCGCCCAACAGGGAGTTGACGTTGCTTCTGAGCGTCGCCGCTTTCGTCGAAGAAGTCGCGGCCATGGCGCCATGCATCGGCATCGCGCCACGATCGGCGGGCGTCATGCTGCAGCCCGCCCCGAGCAGAGCGATCATCGCCGTCGCCCCGGTTAGTTGTTTGAGAGTTTTCATATTTTTCTCCTTTCGTCGGTTGAGTTGATATTATTTTTATCGATTCACGCGAATTTGGCCTTGCATGGACTGATGTCGATTGCAGAAGTAGGCGTAAGTGCCCGGCTGCGTGAAGGTGAAGCTGAAGGTTGTACCTTTCCCGGCGAGGCGCATATCGAAGCGGCCGTCTTTGTTTTCGGGATTCCCCGAAGTGATCGTGTGGCCGATATCGTCTTCATTGATCCATGTCACCGTTGTGCCGGGTTTTACCTCGAGCTGGGCAGGCTGAAACTGAAAGAGCTTTACGGCCACCTTGGCGTCGGATGGCGATTTTTCCCCGGCAGTCAAACCGTTAATCGAGGCGCAGAGAAGCGCCAAAAAAATCCCTACCGCCAAAATTTCGACTTGTGGCCGCCGTTTCATAAAGTCCTTTTTTCTTTCATTTGCTTCTACGAACGTCGCTTGCGGTTTGGATTGCCTCATTTTCAAAAATCGCCATACCCTTGGAAACTCCTCGATCTCTATGGTAGTCCAGTCGCAATGACCGTTTCCCCGGACAATTCTGTTCAGCTCATTCAACAGATGGGGCAAGGGAATCGCGGCGCCTTTGAACTCTTTTACGAGCGCTACGCGCCGCTGGTTTTTTCCTTTGCCATGCGCCTCGTCCAGGAGCGCTCGGCGGCCGAGGACCTGCTCCAGGAAGTTTTCCTTCAAGTCTGGCGCGAGGCCGGGAATTACAGCCCGGCGCGCGGCACACCGGAGGCATGGATAATTACGATTACGCGGAGCCGGGGAATCGACCGGCTGCGTTCCATACGTAGAAGAGACAAGAGCTTCGTGCCGATAGCAGGCGCCGGCGGAAAGGAATACGATGGCAAGGTCGAGAGCGGCGCCGCGGTCTCGGACGCGAGAATCATGGTGAACAGCGCTTTGGCCGAGCTGCCGCCGCTCCAGCGAACGGTGCTGGAGCTGGCCTATTTCGACGGGCTCAGCCAGACGGAGATCGCCGGGCGGCTGAAAGAGCCGCTAGGAACGGTGAAGACGCGCATGCGCGCCGCGCTCGCGCGCCTTAGAGAGATCGTCGGGGCAGAGGCGGGCTGAGTATTTTATGAATCACGACGAATGGCTTGAACGCGCCGAAATTTACGCCGTTGGCGCGCTCGACGGCGAGGATTTGAGACTGTTCGAGGCCCACCTCGCTACCGGCTGCGCTCTCTGCGAGGTGCATCTCAGCGAAAGCCGCGAGACTCTTGTCCAGCTTCCGCGCTCGCTTGCTTTGCTGGAGCCGCCGGCGCGCGTCAAGACGGAATTGCTGAGGCGAATACCTGGTGAAGCAAAGGTTTCCGGCTTCGAAATCAGTTACCGCTGGCTC
>DASXUF010000083.1 GCA_036504975.1 Candidatus Binatia bacterium
GCGACCGGAAAGCGCACCGCGCTCAGGCTCGCGAGAATCCGGCGTGTTTCAAAAACAAAGGCGACGTTGTGCGGAATAAAGATCGTGATGTGGCCGGAAGGCAGATTGAGGCTCGCCCGCGCGCCGTTCTCGACCGGGAAAAAGTCGTCGAGCAGAGAGTCGTTCCGGCATGTAAGCAAATACGTTTCCAGCGGCGGCAAGACGAACGCGCGCTCCGGCGGCGCCAGCTCCTGGCGCGCGACAAAAGAGCGGGAGAATTCGTTCTTCAGGCCGTAATAATCGGCCAGGCAGGCGCCGAGGCTCTGTCGGTTCCCGAGCGGCGTGACTTCAAGGCCGAGCATGGGGACGTTCATGGTGTGAGCTTCTCTGGCGATCGCGGTGTAAAAATGGCATGCGGGGGCCGTGTTGTTGTCGATGCCCATGAGCGGAAAGACGATCGCGTCGGGACGAAACGGCAGCGGCGCATGGGTCGAGGGAGTGAAGCAGCCGACGAAATCGTCCGTGGCCATCGTCTTCCAAACCGCGAAGCGGCTGTTGGGGAACATGACGTCCGATGTGTAGCGGATCATCAGCTCGCCCATGGCCGCGGCGTGCTTCGGCAGCGGAGTGGGAAAATTCACCGGCAGATGAAACGTCTCGGCCTGGCCGTCGAACGCGTCGCAGATTTCTTTATCGTGACTGGCGACACCCACCTCCCACGGTCCTTGAGCGGCGACTCGGTTAACGAGATGGCGAAATTTGCCACGGCTGTATTTCCAGTCGATGTCGCCGATAGCGAATAAAATACGCGGTTTTTTCATGAGTCTCCCAAGATTACAAATTCAAAGTCATTGTTGTGCAAAGCCGGTGCCATGAAAATGCGGCAATTTTTGCCTCTCCTTCGTGTGCTTCGTGTCCTTCGTGGTAAAACATTTATCACCACGAAGAGCCTAGCGCGGCGGAGCCGCAACCAAAAGTCGAAATGTCTCGCGCAAAGACGCAAAGGGCGCCAAGGTTCCTCAAATCCCCCTCTTTCCTCCTTTGTCAAAGGGGGATGAAAGGGGATTCCTCTATTCTTTTATTCTTTGCGTTCTTGGCGTCTTGGCGCGAGCAAATCCCCGCCCTTTAACAGCTACGGGCGACCGGTAAATTTGCGCAGACTGCGAAAACTTTCAGGCATAGTATTACGAAGGTCACGAAGTTTTAAATCCTCACACTAATCCCCTATCATCTCCCACGACAGCGGCGTTCCCGCTTCAATATTTCGCTTCGCGCTCTGCCCGACGACGTCAGTCAAGTAACGCGGATGGAGCCCGCCGCCCGGCCGAATCGAGCGCACGTTTTGCTCCGTCAATCGCTCGCCGGCCTTCACGTCGCGCACCACGAACAGCGAGCGCCGATAGGCCAGGCTCTTCGCTTCCTCTTTCCCGGCGCCGTAGCAGGCCTCGCCCAGAGATTTCTCCGCCGTGCGAATCGCCGCGACCATCGCTTTGAATTCGTCAGGTTCAAGCGAAAAGGCACTGTCAGGGCCCGGTGTCGAGCGCGACAACGTAAAATGTTTTTCCACGATCGACGCTCCCAGCGCCACCGCGGCGACGGGAACGGCGATGCCCAGCGTGTGATCCGAAAGCCCAACGGAAACCTCAAAAGCTTGCGCGAGGTGTGGAATCGTCCTGAGATTCATCTCTTCCGGCGGCGCCGGATAGGCGCTGGTGCATTTTAGGAGCGCAACGTCCACCGCGCCGGCGGCACGGGCAGTCTCGACGGCTTCGCGGATCTCCTCCAGCGTCGCCGTGCCGGTGGAAATGATCAGCGGCTTTCCGGTCGCGGCCATTTTTTTTACGAGCGGCAGATCGACGATTTCCAAAGAGGCCACTTTGTGGACCGGCACGCCCAGCGTTTCGAGAAAATCGACCGCGGTGGCATCGAAGGCGGAAGAAAAAAAGTCCAGGCCGAGATCGCCGGCGAGATCTTTTAATTTCGGCTGCCACTCCCACGGCATCGACGCCTCGCGATAAAGATCGTAAAGCGTCCGGCCGTCCCACAGTGTGCCGCCGCGAATGCGGAAAGGCTCTTTGTCGGAGCGGAGCGTCAGAGTATCCGGAGTATACGTTTGCAGCTTGACCGCGTCGGCGCCGGCCGCTTTGGCGGCTTCGACCAGCCGCGCGGCCTCCTCGAATCGGTTTCGATGATTGGCAGAAAGCTCGGCGATGACGTAGGCCGGCTCGCCCGCGCCGACCGGACGCTCGCCTATTTTAAACTTGCGCGTCATTTTCGACCTGGTTTTCCGCCACCCGAACCGGAACCTCGTCGGGCGGATACGGATTTCCCCTGCCGCTGCGCATGATCTCGCCGCTTCGCGCTCCCTCGTTGAAGATGCAATCGATGACGGAAGCGTAAGGCAAAAAAGGCGGAAAGAGCTGCCGGTACGCCGGATGCGTATAATTTTGGAAGAGGACTTGAATGCCGCGCTCGGAGAATTCCTCCATTTCGGCGAGGACGTAGCCCGCCGCGCCGATCGGAGAAAGATATTCCGTCGCGCCGACGCTCCGGCAAATCGACGCGACGCGGCCTGCGCGCTTGCCTTCGGCGTCGAGCTCGGACGCGCGCACCATCGGCGTCTTGACGTCGAGCAGGCTTTTGAGCCATTCCATCAGCGCGACGTTGAGATCGGCGAGCCGGCTCCACGGGCCGTTTTCCTTGAAGATCCACAAAAGCTCGGGAAAAAATCGGCGGAAGTGCTCGGCCCGGCCGTAATTCACCTCCAGGCTCCTCGCGTGCTTCTTCCAGAACTCGGCTTCGCGGATCTCGACCTCGCCGATCGTCTGGCCGAAGCGGCCGCGAAACTCGACCGGCACGGAGAGCCATTCGAGCCCCTGGGAATTTTTGATCCGGTTCCTCTGCTGCCAGGTCTGCTTGGCGAACTGGACGTTGTCCAGAAGCACGAACAGGTCCGCCTGGTCCATCAAATCGAAATAGCCGAGCCACGGCAGGTACGTCGGCTGCATGATCGCGATTCTCATGCCGCGCCTCCCAAAACGAATCGCTCAGAGACTTTGGCGAAGCCGAGCTTCTTCCACAGCGCGGCGGCCTTTTCGTTGCCCTCCATCACTTCCAACTGAATTTTGCTCACGCGACGCTCGTGCAAAAATTCCACGGCGCGTCGCGCGCTCGCCTCGCCGACGCCGCGGCGGCGATATTCCGGCGCGACGTACAGCTCGTAGATCATGCCGGTCTGGCGCGGCAGAAAACGGTGGCTTTCGAAGCCGAAGAGAACGAATCCGGCGCGCCGGTGCTCGACCAGGATCCACTGGAGCGACATCGCCTCGTTGGCTTGAATCGATTCAAAGTAGTGCCGCCGCCAATCCTCCATCGGAACGAACGCGGGATTGAGTTCTTTGAAGTGGCGCTCGGCCATCTTGAGAAAAGCGGCCTTCTCTTCGGGCGCTACCGGCTTCAGGAGCAAGCGCTCTTCCATCCGACCGATTCTCCCTTCTCGGCGAGCGCCGCGACGACCCGCGCGGCGCCTTTGCCGTCGACGAGCGTTCTTCCCGACGCGGCCATGGACTTGCGCTCCGCCTCGGATCTGCAAGTCGCTTCGACTTCGGCCGCCAACTGTTCCGGTGCGACCCGGCCCAAATCGCCGAGCCCGACGACCGTTCTTTGCCGGTCGAGCTCGCCGACGATCATTTCCTGAAACGGATTCCTCGCGTAACTCAGCACCGCGCTCTGCATGTAAAGCAGCTCCCACAGCGTTCCGCCCGCGGCGATGATCGCCACATCGGCCCAGGCCATCAGCGGCGAGGTATCCACGACGTTCTTCGTGAGGCTGATCGAGAAGCGCGCGCCGTCGACGATCGCTTTCAATTCGTCGGCATGAGCGTTCTCCGCTCCAGTGACCAGGACGGCTTCGAGATCATCTATCGATAACTGTCGCAGGCCTTCGGCCACCTGGACGATCGCGCGGCCCGAATCGGAGCCGCCGAGCGTCACGAGCAGCCGGCGCGCCTCTTTCGCCACGCGGCGCTCCCAACTCTGCCAGGACAGAAATTCCCGCCGGAGCAGCACGTAGCTCGTCCCGAGCAAGAGCCGGGTGTAAGGTTCCCGGTCGGGGTACCAGCCCTCCTCGGCGCGGAGATTCTGGTTCAATACGACGTCGGCCGAGCAGCGCTCTGCGCTGCCGTAATCGTCGATCGCAAGGAGCCGGATGCCGGCCGCTTTGAGCGCCCGATGATAGCTCGAATGAAAATGGTAGCCGTCGACGACCGTCCAGGAGGCGCCGATTTGCGCCGCCAGCGTGGCGGTCTGCTCGGCGTCGCCGACGCTGCCCGGCTCGGCGCCAAGACGGATGATGCCCATTTTTTCGGACTCCAGCCGAGCCGCCAGCGCGTCGCCGGCGGCGGTGAGCGCGAAAACCGCGCGGCCGCCGCGGTCGCGCCACGCCTGCGCCAGCGCGAGGCAGCGCATCACGTGGCCCGCGCCCATTTGCGGCGTCGCGTCCGCGCGGAGAATCAACGGTCCCAACGATCTCATAGGTTACATCGCTCTAAACACCGGCTTCACCGGCTCGCCTTGGAGAAAGCGCGCCGCGTCCCCGGATTCCACGGCTTGCTTTAAAATTTCCATCGCCGTGCGATAGACCCTGAGCGTGTGATCGACGTCGCCGAGGCTGTGGCTGAAGCAGAGATTGTGGCCGCCGGAGAAAAGAACTCCCCGCTTCAGGCATTCCTGCTGGAAAATACTTTTCAGCAGGAGCGATTCCGCGCCGGACTTGTCCCGAAACACGGCCGCGCTTCGCGGCGGCAGGCCGACGCATTCGGTGAAGTCCGCGACGGCGAATTTTTTGGCGAGCGTGTTATAGCCGTCCTTGAGACGCCTTCCCTGCTCCCAGAGATGGGCGATCACGTTTTTATCGCGCATCTCGACGATCGTCGCCTTGGCCGCGGCCAGAGAAAGAGCTTCGCCGCCGAAGGTAAAGGAAAAAAAGACCTCGTCGAAGAGGTCCATGATGTCGCGCCGCCCGACGATCGCGGACAGCGGATAGCCGTTGGCCAGCGCCTTGCCGAAGCACGCGAGGTCCGGCGTCACCTTGAGAAAGTCCTGAGCGCCGCCGAGGGCGAGACGAAAGCCGGTGACGACTTCGTCGAAGATCAACAAGGCGCCTTCGCGGCGCGCGAGCTGCTGAACCTTTTTCAAGAAATCGTCGCGCGGCAGGGCCACCCCGATCGGCTCCATGATGACCGCGGCGACTTGGCCGGGATGTTCGGCGAAAATGCGTTCGAGCGTTTCGATCTTGTTGTACTCAAAAGCCAGCGTGAGCTCCTGCACCGCTCTGGGCACGCCGCGATTTCGCGTCGTCGTGCCGATGAACCAGTCCTGCCAGCCATGGTAGCCCGAGCAGGCGATCAAGTCCCGCCCGGTGTAGGCGCGCGCCGCGCGCACCGCCCCCGTGGTCGCGTCCGAGCCGTTCTTTCCGAAGCGGACTTTCTCCGCGCACGGAATCGTTTCGACGAGCAGCTCGGCGACTTCGAGCTCCAGCGGATGGGGCAGTGAAAAGGTCGTCCCGTCCTTGATCTGGCGCATCACGGCTTCGCTTACGGCCGGATAATCGTGTCCAAGGATGATCGGCCCCAGCGCCATCGGGTAGTCGATGTACTCGTTCCCGTCCACGTCCCAGACGTGGCTGCCCTTGCCGCGCGCGAGAAACACCGGCGCCGTCCCTTGCGTGAACTGTGTCGGCCCCTTGCTGAAGGTCTGCGTGCACGACGGGATCAGCCGATCGGCTTTTTCTTTCAACTGATAAGAAATCTTGACGCTCCGCTCGTGCGGGGCGCTCGGCGGCTCTTGGGCCAGCGTTTTGTAGTATCCCTCGTTGCGGATGAATCCGCCGTTGATGGCCTCAAGCTCCGGTTCCGCGTCGAGGAGCTTGAGGATTTCAGCGAGGCCGAAGAACGGCCGCCGCTCGGACCACAGGCGCTCGTAGACGGCGCGGATGAATGCAAGATCTTCGGGCTCGTCTACCGTCCAGCGGAGGTTGCGCGGCGAGAGATCGACGCCGTTCTCGACGTTCTTCACGCGAAACAAGCCCGAGGTCTGCATGTACATCGAAACGTGCTCGCGGTCGGCCGCGCGCCGCGCCTCGCGCCAGGTCTTCTCCAAAGCGGCGAAGCTGAAGACTTCGACCTCCAGGCCGTCGGGATAGGTGAACACCAGGCCGTTGGTCACGTAGTCGTAGCCGCCCGCCAGATAAACATCCATGACGCGATCGACGACCTCGGGATCGAGCACCGGACAATCGGCGGTGATCCTCACGACCGTTTCGGCGGAAAAATTTTTCGCCGCCTGATAATAGCGGTCGAGCACGTCGCTCTCGTTGCCGCGAAAGCTCGTGATTTCATATTCGGCGCAGAACTCCGCGATCGCGTCGTCGGCCGGCTGTGTCGTGGTCGCGACGACCACTTGATCGACGGCGCGAATCCGGCGCGCTCTTTGAACCAAGTGCCACAGCATCGGGCGGCCGACGATATCGGCCAGCACCTTGCCCGGACAACGGCTCGATCCCATGCGCGCCTGGACGATGGCAACGGTTTTCGGTTTTTCCACGTCGTCAATCTCCCAACTGAATCATCTCGCCGCAGGCGGAAGAGGCTTTCGCCGCCACGGCCACCTGGAGCGTGCGCTTGCCTTCGCGCACGTCGGCCAGCGGCTTTTCTTCCCGCGCCAGACATTTGAGAAAGTGGCGCATCTCGTCGAGGTACATTTGATTCGCCTCCCACTCGGGCGGGTTGGGGAAGATTTCCCAATCGCGCGCGGCGGCGGAATACCAGCACACGTCGCCGCTCGTGTAGGCCCAGCGGATCGTGCCCTCGTCGCCGATGATCTGGCAGTTGCGGCTGTACACCCGCTGGACGTAATCCATGTGCACCTCGCCGATCGCGCCGCTCAGAAAGCGGAGCAGGACGGCGGCCGTGTCCTCCGTGTCGATCTCCAGGCGGGCGAGCCGTCCGGCAAAACAGGCGACCGCGCCGACCTCGCCCAAAATCCAGCGGAGATAATCGATCTCGTGCACGCCGTCTAATATAATGCCGCCGCCCAGATCGCTCCGCGCGCTGTAGCCGTCGCGATAATCCTCCCAGGGATGCCAGTCGGGAAGGTATTGGCCGCCTTCGACGCGCGCGGCAACGATGCGGCCGACCGCGCCCTCGTCGATGAGCGCTTTTATTTTTTTGATTCCCGGGTGAAAGCGCATGTTGCATCCTACCAAGGTCACGAGCCGGCGCTCGCTCACGGCTTTCAATAGATCGTCCACGCCCTCGAGCCGGTGCGACAAAGGTTTCTCGATGAACAGATGGCAGTCGTGACGCGCGGCCTCGAGCGCGAGCGGCAGGTGCAGGCTGTTGGGCACGGTGACGAGAGCGACGTCCGGTTTCCACGCCCACGCCTCCGCCAGATCGCCGATCGCGCGCGTGCCGAGAGAGCCGGCTTCGCTCAGCCGCTCGGGCTTCAAATCGAAAGCCGCGATCTCGCCCGCGCCAAGCGTTTTCAAATTGCGGATGTGGCGCTTGCCGATCGAGCCGCAGCCGATCACAAGAAAGCGAAGACCAAGCGGATCGGTATTGGTTGTGAGTTCACGCATTAGTTTCGCAGCCTTCAGATCATCAAATAATTGAGCGAAGCGTGGAGCTTGGGATCATAATGGTTCGGCACGCGCTCGTAATCTAAAAACAGCGCGGCATCCGCGATGTTCCACGAAACGTGGCCGAGCGCGAGCAGCGCCAGCAGCGTGCTCGGGGCGGACACACGCAGATACGGCGGCTCGCAACGGCCGGTCAACGATTCTTCGGCGAGCTTTTCCTGATCCAGACGGATCGAAAAACGCTGGTTCCGGTCCGCAACGTCGATGTAGTACGTGAACGAGGGAAAATAATCTTCGCGCTTCTGCGCTCTCCAGAGCCGCGCACGCGCGCCCTGCATCAAGCGGCCGAGCGACACGCGATGATCGAGAGCGAACGCCTCATGATCGTAGCGCTTGTCAGCCAGACGGCTTTTAATATACTGCTCCCGGTCCTCCTCGCTGTGGCGCCGGTAAGGCTCGTCGGGGGTTTTTCTTCTCGTCGAAAAATCGAAGCTTTGGCCGGAATTCAAAAGCAGCGCCCTGCCATCCAACTCGACCTTCTCCAAGGCTTCGACGACGACGACGCCGTCCGGCGGATGCGGCAAGTAGCGGTTGAGATGAGACCGCGAGCCGCCGACGACGTACTGGTCGGCGAACGGCATCGCGTAGTCCGGCTGCAGCGCCTGGACCGCGTCGACGAAGCGCCTGAGTCCCTCCTTATATATACGCTGCTTCTCGGCGAGCTTTTTGTCGTGCGACAGGTTCGTGAAGCAGGCCGGATAACCGGAGCCGCCCGCGTAAGGCAGCAGAGCGACGTTGACCTTGGGATAATGCCGCTGAAGATAGGCCAGCGCGCCCTCACACGGCGGGCAGTCGTTCGCGTTGTACAAGACAAAGCCGTCCCAATCGAGCGCCAGCGCGGAGTCGATCAGATAATTGGCTTCGTGCGCCGGATCGGCCTCCAGCATGGCGACGGTCAAAGCCGGCGCGATGGCTGTTCGGTGATAAGGTTTGACGAAGTGAATTTTTTTGAACGCCAGGCCGTGGTTATCGAGAAACTTCTTGACGAAGTTCGGCTCGCGGTCGATGAGGATGATCTCGGCGTCGCGATTCAAACGTTCGATGGTCCCGATCGCGCAGTGGTCTTCGTGGACGTGCGAGATGTAGACGTAATCGAAGCGCCCGAGGTCTTCGATGGACACTTCGAGCGGCGGATAGTGATACCACGCGCCGTGGAAGATGCCGTCGTCGAGCCACGGATCGAACAGCATGCGCTTGCCGTCGTGCTCGAGGATGGCCGTGGCGCCGCCGATGTTCGTGAGTCTCATGACCTCATCCGGGATTTTTAGCGTAAGCGACGATCTGACGACCGAGATTCAGCTCGGCCAGAGCCCGGTAGAATTCCCGCAAGACTTTCTCCGCGCCATGGCGCCTGAGATTCAGTTCGAAGGCCATCCGCTGCTCGTGGCATTTTCTCCCCAGGGCGCTGTCGCCGACGTAGTTGTGGCCGAAAAGCAAAAACATCTCGATCGGAAACGAAGATTCCATCCGCTCGACGCGGTAGCCGACGCCGGCCAGCAGCGACTTGAGCGTCGGGCCGCTGAAGTAATTGAGATGCGCCGGCGGCGCGATCCACCAGGGATCGAGCCCGTGGACCTTCTGCGCGCACAACTGGAAGGCGTTGAACTCGTTCGGCACGTCGATCGCGAGAATGCCGCCGGGGGCCAAAATTTTTTCGCGGATCTCGCCTAGAACCGAGACCGGGTCGGCGAGGTGCTCGAGCACGTTCATGAGCGTGACGACGTCGAAGCGCCGCCCGTCGAAGACGTCCATCGTTTCCATGCCCGCCCGGACCACGCGCAAGCCGAGCTTTTGCGCGTACGCCGCCGCCTCGGGCACGGGATCGAAGCCGTAGCCGAGCATGCCCTGCGATTGAAAGAAGAGCAGCGCCTGCCCCCAACCGCAGCCGACGTCGAGAACCGTCATGCCGCCGAGAGAGCGTCCGGCGATCTCGGCGATGTTGGCGCAGAGGTCGCTCCGCTGCCCGTCATAGAATTCCTTGTCGCGAAGCTGGACGTCTATTCCGGAGTCGTTCAACTTGGGATAGCCGCTGGAATAAAACTCGTCGGCGTAATAGCGCAGGATCTCGTCGAGGCTCGGCGTCGGCTTGATCTGAAAAAATCCGAATTCAGGATGCGGCTCCAACCGATAGCCGCCGTTCGTAGCAGTCGCCGGATTCATAAGCGAAGTTCCTTCATCAGCGGCCGAGCGAAGACTCCGCGTAGTGGTCGTGGAGCATCTTGCGCAACAGCCAGACGCAAAACCGGTCGTTCTCCCGCGCCTCCGGATTCAAGTCCCGCGAATGAGAATCCCCCGTGAGCAGAGAAACCGGGTGGTACAACCCCGACGCCACGAACGCCGCCGAGTAGTCTTGCTTGTAGCTGTAAACCTCTCCCTCGGGAACGTGGTGGTAGCGGATTTTCAGCAAATTGGCCGGCAGGAAATCGCCGAGAATCAAAAAGCCGCCGTCGGCCACGAGGCGGTCGATTTCGGCGATGGAACGGAGAAGCTGGGTCCGATCGACGATGTAAAAGAGGCCGTTGACGATGACGAGATCGAACGGCTCGTCCAGAGGAATGGCGTGGGCGGCGGCGTGCACGAACTCGACTTCGGGAAATTTGGCTTTGCCGTCGGAAACCGCCTCGGCGGAAAGCTCCACGGCCACGGCCTCGGCGCCGGTACGCCGGGCGATGGCCGCCAGCCGGTAGCCGTTCGCGGCGGCGATCTCCAGCACGCGTCGCGGCCGCAAGCGATAAAGTTCCATCACCTTGAGCGGAAAGTCGTTGCCGAGGTCGATCTGCTCCAAGGCCGATTTATTCCGCGCGAACCACCGGTCGCATTCCGAGCTGGCGAACACTTCGCTTTGGCTAAGCTGCATGACGCTGAACCTCCTCGTAAACGGCTTCGATCACCTGCTCCACTTCAGCGCCCGTCATCGCGGGATATATCGGCAGGCTTAAAATCTCCTCGTAGGCTTTTTCCGCCACCGGGCATTGTCCCTTGCCGTAGCCGAAGCGGCGCCGGTAGTAAGGGTGCAGATAAACCGGCAGGTAGTGCACGTTGACGCCGATGCCGCGTTTTCTGAGATGAACGAACAACCGGTCGCGGCTCCCGTCCCAGCGGCCGGATTGCAGCGCAACCACGTAGAGATGGTACGCGTGGGCGGCGTTCTCGGAGACGGCGAGCGGCCGGACGGCCGGCAAGGCCGCGAACGCCTCGTCGTAACGTTTTGCGATGGATCGCCGCGCCGCGATTTGAGCGGGGAGCCGGGCGAGCTGGCTCAAGCCCAGCGCGCACTGGAAGTCGGTGATGCGATAGTTGTAGCCGATGTCTTCCATCTCGTAGTACCAGGTGTCCTTGCGGTTTCTCTCGTGATGATTCGTCGTGACGCCGTGATTTCTAAACCGGCGCATCAGCGCCGCCATGCCGCGGTCCGCGGTCGTCACCATGCCGCCTTCGCCGGTGGTGATATGCTTCACCGGATGGAAGCTGAAGACGGTCAGATCGGCGAGGCCGCCGACCTTCTTTCCACCGTATTCGGCGCCGAGCGCATGGCAGGCGTCGGCGATCAGCGTCAGCCGGTTGCGGCGCGCGATCCGGCCGAGCGCGTCGTAGTCGCACGGCTGGCCGGCGTAATCGACGCCGACGATCGCCTTGGTCCGGGAGGTGATTTTCTTTTCGACCGAAGCGGGATCGACGAGCAAGGTGTCGGGTCGGAGGTCGGCGAACACCGGCGTGGCGCCTTGATAGACCGCCGCGTTGGCCGTGGCGACGAAGGTTATCGCCGGAACGATCACCTCGTCTCCCGGGCCGACGCCGGCCGCGTACATCGCGGTGTGGAGCGCCGCGGTCCCGCTCGACACCGCGACCGCATGGCGCGCGCCCACGGAATCGGCGAAAGCGGTTTCGAAGGCTTCGGTCTTGGGTCCGGTGGTGAGCCAATCGGAGCGCAGGACTTCGATCACTGCTTCGACGTCGTCGTCGCTAACCGATTGCCGCGCGTACGGTATCATCGGTCGATTCATCCGTTGACTCATGGAGATTCACGATCGCACGGAGGTCGCTCACGGTGAGCCACCGGTCGTTGGTCTCGGAGCTGTAGCGAAAATCCTCGGCAACGGGCCGGCCGACGTGGGCGTTGCCGTTCGTCCAGCCGCCCGAAAGCCAGCCGGGGTTGACGATGAAAAGGTCGTCGAA